>JAYVCM010000127.1:0-6076 GCA_043749955.1 Limisphaerales bacterium
GCCGCCCTCGACGCCGCGCAGAGCAACGCGAACGTAGCGCAGAGCAATGCGAACGTGCTGGCCACGCGCCTGCAGTCGCTGGAGCAGTCGGTCGCCAGCCAGCGCACCAGCAATGCCGACGCGGCGCGCAAGACGCAGCAGTTGACGCTGTTCATGGCCGGCACGTTCGGGCTGGTGGGGCTGGGCATCATGCTGCTGATGGTTTATTTCCAGTGGCGCGCGTTTTCGCAACTGGCGCAGATTTCCCAGCGGCAGCACGCGGCGATTGCGAATTCCGGCGCCGTCCACGAACTCGCCGCGCCAGGCCGGGCGACGGTGGAAACGGCCAACGCGCAACTGCTCAACGTCGTCGGGCGGCTGGAGCAGCGCATCAACGAGCTGGAAAGCGGGCAACGATTGCTGCCGGAAATCGCGAACGCCAGGCCGTCGGATTTGCTGTCCGAGGGGCAAAAGTATCTCGACGCGAATTCGCCGCTGAAGGCGCTGGAAATTTTTGACAAGTTTTTGTCCGCGCACCCGGAGCGCGCCGAGGCGCTGGTCAAGCGCGCGGCGGCGCTGGAAAAACTCGGGCGCGAGGACGAGGCGCTGGCGTGCTACAACCGCGCGATCGCGGCGGACGGCACGCTGGTCATCGCGCATCTGCACAAGGGCGGCCTGCTCAACCGGCTGCGGCGCTACGACGAGGCGTTGAACTGCTACGAGCAGGCGCTGCTGGCGCAGGACAAGAAGCCGGAATGAAAAAGCGTAGGCGCCGACGCCAGGAGTCTCCTTATTTGCGATTTACGATTTGCGATTTACGCGCCGCGTGTTGAATGGAAGCCCCGTCGTAAATCGTAAATCCAATTTCGTAAATTCTGTTTGCGTCTCGTCAACTCGACTCCTGCAAAAACACCTTCAGTTGAAATTGATCCGGCTGCTGCTGCGTTCCGTTTCAATCTGCTCGCGGAGCAGATCAATCTTCAATTTCAACAGCTCGCGGTTTTCCTTCGATTGTTCGCCGAGTTCTTTTTCCAGTTCGGAGATGCGCGATTCGTAGGCGCGGAGCCGTTCGAGCAGCGGCGTCTGGACGGCTTCGAGGCGCCGGGCGAGTTCGGTGAGTTCGGCGGACGCGGCCTGCTGCGCGGCGAGGAGTTCGCGGCGCTGGGCGGCGAGTTCCTGCACCACGGCGTCCTTGAGCGCGTCCACGAACTGCGGCGCAAGACTGGTGGCATTCAAAAGCGCGTTGACGCTCGCCGGCGGCAGCGGCTGGGTTTTGCCGTTGAGAACTTTGTGGATGATGCGGTCGGCCTCGGCGGTGCCATCGAGTTTGCAGACGGGGCAGGCGACGGTGGCTGGCATCCGGCCCGCGCGCGGCCAGACTTCAAAGGCGTATTTCTGCCCGCAGGCGCAGAAAATTTTTATGGGGATCGGCGACGCGTTCACCAGAGGAAGGATGTTTGTTCGCCGAGCAACTGGCCGCCGTTCCACAGCGTCGTGCGCCAGGCGACAACCGCGCCGAAGTTTTTGTAGTCATCGCCGCCGAGCGTGAGTTCCGTCCACCGGCCGAAAGTCCCGGCGATGACGGCGGTTTCCAAGGTTTTCAATTTCGGCACGCCGCCTTCGCCGACGCCGCGCAGTTCGACGCGCAACCTTAATTTTTCATCGGCGGCTTTCGTCGCCTTCCACAGCACGTCGAAGCGGACGGCGGAAATTTCGTTGGTGTGTTCGTGGAGATAAACTTGATACGCGTCGCGGTCGAAGAGGCTGGGCGACTTGGCGTCATGGCCCTGCGCGTCGAGGAAGAGCGGCAGCACTTTGACGACCTTGCCCGTGATGGCATCGGCGGCAAAGCCCGCGATGAATGAGCCGAAAAAAAATAAAACCATTAAAATCGCACGCATGAAGTGACGATAATTTTTTGGCGCGGGAAATTCAACAACCGTTTTGACGACTGGCGGATCTCGCTTTAGCCCGAATTCCGAAGTAGCGGCGACCCTGTCCGTGGGTAGCACAGGCCACTGGCCTGTGCCGAGCGGCGACCCGCCGCTCGGAACGGGGAAAGGCGCCCGGATATTTTCGCAAGTCGGTTTTCAGTGCCAGCGTCCTGTCCCTTCCGTCCGGCCAGTGGCCGGACGGCACAGGCGAGTCGCCTGTGCTACCTCCTATTTCGGAGTTCGGGTTTAGAGCAGTGACGACATGGTTCAATCCCAAAGGGATTGTGTCCCTCAGCCCAAGGTTGCGAGGAACGAGCTACCTTGGGAAGACCGCCCCTGGAAATTCAACCCCAACGGGGTTGCGGCCCGGCCCGCCGACGTTCCCTGCCGCCACAACCCCGGTGGGGTTGTGATTTTCGCCGGACGATTGCCCAGGGTAGCTCGTTCCTCGCAACCCTGGGCTTTGAGCCGGAATCCCTTTGGGATTCAGGGACGGCGACTTCAGCCCTGCAAGAAAGCGCTACCCGGGCTGCGGCTATGAGCTGGAATTTATTTCCAGTAGAAGCTCACGACCTGGGGCGTGGGGCCGCCGCGAAAAATGACGGCGACAAATTCGCGGCTGTAGTCGCCGATGTGCGCGGTGGCGTGGACCTCGAAGGTGCGGCTGTGGACATCAATGAACGGCGTCATCTGCGGCACGGCCCGCGGGTCAACCCCGGCGGCGTTGAGCATGCCGGGATTGAGAAACGGCGTGTCGTCGGTCGTGCCTTCCTGGCCGTCGGGGCCGGCGCGGAATTTCATGATGCTTTGCGCGCTGGTGGTGTCCACGCCGGGGATGAGTTGCAGCACGTTCAAATCGGCGGTGTTGATGTTGATCTTGCCGGAGGAAAACGGCGTGAACACGTCCTGCAGGCCGAACGCGTAAGCCGGCGCTTCGCCCGGCCGGTGGCCGAAGCCCATTTTGTGATGCTGGAACGCCGCGCCCTGATTGGCTTCGGCGCTGCCGCCTTTGAACATCTCCAGCGTGACGCCTTTGAGCAGGAGCAGTTCGGAAATGTCGTCCATCGGCGCGTTCTTTGCGTAATACGCCGGGGATTGTCCCTGGTAAAAATCGCTCTCGGCGCCGGCGGGGCGCGTGGCGTCGTCGGCATCCACCCAGTCCTGAATCGCATCGGACACGGCGGAAATGTCGCCGGCATCCACGCCCATCACGGTCAACACCTGGCGCAGCAGCGGGTCGGGGGCGGTGTTGAGGTTCACCCGGCGTTCGAGGTCAATGATCTTCAACGACACCGTGCCTTCGCCGATGGGATAATTGTCCAGCGACAAACCCATGAGCGGGCCGTTCGTCTCGGTGCCCGCGCCGGGGCCGCCGGCCCAAATTTGATTGAGCGAATCGGCCTGCTGGCTGCCGGAAAGCGCGATGACGTAGCGCGCGAGTTCCACGCCGCCGCGCCCCATCCAGAGCAACTGCTCGTCGTTGTCCGCGTTTTGCGCGAGCCGCGTCTCAACCTTCATCGAATAGGCGAACGCGCCCGCCAGAATCGTCAGCACCGTGACGGCGATCAGCGCGACGATGACGGCCATGCCGCGATTTTTTTTCTGGAGGGAAATTTTCATCGGCGGGGTTTTCCTCCTCCCGGCGGGATGGGCGGAGCCAGACCCGGAACCGGGCCGCCGCCCGGGCCGCCGCCGCCGCTGCGCTGCACCACCGCGGGCATCATCTCCGACGGCATCGAGAACGCGCGGACGACGGTGAGCTCCGGCGCGGCGCCGCCGGCCGCCGTGTTGCCGCCGAGGACGAGGCCCACGCGCAGCAGCGGCGGGATGGCGTTGGTGTTTTCCCAGTCCGTCACCCAGTCGAGCTGGTTCGTGTCCCAGCACTCGACCAGAAACTTTTTCACGTTGCGCGCGAGGATGAGCGGGGTTTTTTGTTCGTCCTCGTCCATGTCCATGAGGATCGGGTTCTGCCGCAGCACGAGATTTTTTTCGCCGTCGCGGCCGGCTTCCAGCGAGTAGGTGAGGCGGCGCAGGTTGAAGTCGCCGAACTTGCCGTTGCGCGGAAAAATTTCCGGCACGCGCGAGGCGAAGCTCAAGGACGGCGCCTGCCCGCTGATGACGATGAAGCTGTAATACTTCTGCGACGCCTGGAACGACTGGATGCACATCAGCGAATCCTCGATGGTGCGGAGCGCGATGCGCTGGCGCTGCGCCTGCGAGGCGGCGTCCTGCCCGACCTTGGTGGCGCGCATGACCAAGGCCCACGTCGAGTAGATCGCCGCGATGACCATCATGAAGACCGCGATGGCCACCATGATTTCAATCAGCGTGAAAGCTCGTCGAGAGTCGAGGGTCGAGGGTCGAGGGCAAAGACCTTGGGCGCGAAACTTTTTTTGCTTTCGACGCCCGGGCTTCGACGCTTGACAAAAAATGTTCATCGGCCAAATCCTATTCCGCCGTCGAGGCTGCCGGCGGGCGATTCCGGGCGGAAGAACAGCGTCGTGGTGCGCGAGATGATTTCGCGGCTGCCGGAATTGTTCTGGATGACGAAGTCCGCCTGGAACAGTTTGTTCGACTGCACCTCGCGGATTTCGCCGGTCCATTTGTATTCGCTGTAAGCCTTGCCGAGCACGTCGCCGAGGTTGCCGGAATAAACGCCCTCGATGAGCTTGTTCGTCAGCGAGAGCTGCGAGACCAGCGCGCTGGCGTCCACGAGCGGACGCTGCAGGCGCCGCGCGTTGGCGAGCGAACTGGAAATCAAATCGAGAATGGCGAACGTGCCCAGGAACAGGATGGCGATGGCGATCATCACTTCCAGCAGCGAAAAGGCCCGCGAAAATGTTTTGAAAAATGGAGCGCGGCGTTCACGCCGCTTCCGCGAACAATCTTCCAACTCGACACGGTTCCGCCGGCAATCCCAACGGGATTGTGTCCACCAGCCCAGGGTTGCGAGGCACGAGCTACCCTGGGGCAGACGCAAAGAATTCCGCCAACCCCAACGGGGTTGCGGCTGGGTTGTCCGCGAAGAGGCCGCAACCCCGTTGGGGTTGGAGAAATCCAGGATCCCGTTTACCCAAGGTAGCTTCCCGCAAGGCGGGACAACCTTGGGCTTTGAGCCGGAATCCCTTTGGGATTCGCCGCCGCCGCCGCCGTCGTGATTGAATAAATTTATTTTCATCGGTCCACGTCGCTGACGGTGGCGTAGCCGGTGGCGAACTCCAGCGTGATTTTCCGCCAGTCCACCCGGTCATGCAGCACGATGGTCATCTCGTCGCTCGTGCCGTTCGGAAAAAACCGCACCTTCGCCCACTCGGACGCGCCAAAATCCTGCTGGTTGATGTCGAGCATCGCGAAGTCCACGTCGGCGGGCAGCGTGGAGGAGGCGACCAGGCCGGAATGGTCCGCGCCGCCGCCTTCCACGGAAAAAGTGTGGTCGCCCGGATGAAACACCACCGCGACGGTGTGCTTGGAAAAAATCGCCCTGGCCCGCGCCGACGCGCAGACCTCGGTGACATCGCTGATGGCTTTTCTCATGCCGTCCTTTTGCAGCACCTTGATGATGGCCGGCAAACCCATCGCCGCCACGAGGCCGATGATGGCCACGACGATCATCATTTCGATGAGGGTGAAGGCGCGCCGGGAATGATGCGTGATGCGTGATGCGTGATGCGTGAAAAATAATTTCATCGCCGTCAATGGATGGCCGAGATCAGCTTGAAGAGCGGCAGGAAAATGCTCAACAGCAGAAAGCCCACGATGATGGCCATGACGATGATCAGGCACGGGCCGATGAGGTCGCTCATCACGCGCAGGGCGATCTGCAGTTCGTTCTCGTAGGTGTCGGCGATGTTGTTCAGCGAACCGGGCACGTCGCCCGTCTCCTCGCCGATGCGCACGAGGTCAATCATCAGTTGTGGGAAGAGCTTGCTCTGCGCCAGCGGCTGCGCGAGCGTCTTGCCGTCCGTCACCGCCTCGCGCGTCTTGGCGATGGCCTCCTTGATGAGCGAGTTGGACATGACTTGCTCGGTGATCTTCAACGCCGTCAAAACCGGCACGCCGTTTTGCAGCAGCGTGCCCAGCGTGCGCGCGAACTGGCCGAACAGATTTATTTTCACCACGTTTCCAAAAATCGGCGCCTTCATCCGCCACTCGTCCAGCTTCCG
>JAYVCM010000128.1:0-9668 GCA_043749955.1 Limisphaerales bacterium
CTCCGCCAGCCGGGGAAAAAGAACAACGAAGAACAAACAACCAAGGGGACATTCTCTCGTGAGTTAACAAGGGGACATTTCTAAAGAGTTTTGACAGCCCGGATTCAGCGCCGGCCGGCTTCAACGCAAAGACGCAAAGCTTCCAAGACGCAAGCGGATGCCGCGAGACCGAAGACGGCCGTATAGAATTTTTTCGGAGAAACATTCAACATTCAACTCCGAACCCTCAACTCCGGATTCGCAGAATGCGCCAGCCATTGGGCGTTCGATGTTGAATGTTGAATTTTTTAGCCGCGCTATGCTGTTCACACCTTTGCGTCTTTGCGTTTAAATTTCCTCGGAAGCCCCACCTTTAAGATTGCCTCGAACGCCGGGCGGTTTAACTTGTCCATCATCAAATGAAAACGTTTTCCCTCGTCCTCGTCCTCGTCCTCGCGGCCATGATTTTTTCCCGCGCCACCGCGCAGGTCACCGTGGAGGTGACCATGGCGCAGGAACAATTTCTGCCGGGCGAAGCCGTGCCCGTCGCCGTCAAGATCACCAACCGCTCCGGCCAGGTGCTGCATCTGGGCGCGGAGGCGAACTGGCTCACGTTCAGTGTGGAATCGGCGGACGGCTTTGTGGTCATCAAAAATTCCGAGGTGCCCGTGCTGGGCACATTCGATCTGGAATCCTCGCAGATGGCGACCAAGCGCGCGGACATCGCGCCGAGCTTTGTGATGAGCAAGACCGGACGTTACAAGGTCACCGCCACCCTGCGCATCAAGGAATGGTCGAAGGAGACGGCGAGCGCGCCGAAAAATTTTGACGTCATCAGCGGCGCGAAATTGTGGGCGCAGGAATTTGGCGTGCCGGCCACCAACGGCCAGCCGGAGATGCGCAAGTTCACGCTCGAGCAGGCCAGCTATCTCCACGCGCAGATGCGAATGTATGTGCAGTTGAGCGACGCCGCCGAGTCGCGCATCTTCAAGACCGCCGCGCTGGGGCCGACCGTTTCCTTTAGCCGGCCCGAGGCGCAAATTGACCGCACCAGCCGGCTCCATGTGCTGTGGCAGTCTGGCGCGCAGTCGTTCAACTACTGCCAGATCAGCCCCGACGGCGAGGTGGTGAACCGCGACATCTACGACGACTTCAACACCCGCCCGCGCTTGACCGTGAACGAGCGCGGCGACGTGCTGGTGATCGGCGGCGTGCGCCGTCCGAAACCCGGTGAAGTTCCCGCCGTGCGCCCGCCGGTGGAACTGCCGCCTGCTCCGGCGACGCCGAAGAAGTAAAACTGAAATCCGAATGATTGACCATGGAGTCCATGAAGCTCATGAAGTTTTTCTCTCCATGTCCCTCATGTCCTTCATGGTAAATGGTTCGGCCTTCGGATTTCTGGCTAATGCTTCGACGGAGGAAACGCTGCCGGGCGAAGGTGCTTTGGGAGGCGGCGGCGCTGCCAGTTGCGTTCCGTGGCGGAAACAGTTTCCGCGTTGGTAAGATTTGCGGCGGCGATGACGGCTTTGACTGCGTAGGCGGCGGCGTGACGGGCGTGACCGGCCATGTGGGCGGTGGCGGCGGCGTGACCGGCAGCACGCGCAACGGCACGCACCGCACCTTCATCCGCCGCGCGGGCAGCGGCGTGGGCGGCAACGGCGGCGGCGCGCGCCTTGCCGCAAGTGATCTCACCCCGCGCCCAGGCACGCGCGGCGGCAATGGCTTTACGCGGACGGTCGTCTTGCGGACGGTTTTCCGCGAAGATTGGAAGCACATGACCGGCGCAGTCGGCGGCCCAGAGCGCAAGTGACCTCTGGTCCGGTTTGGCGGGAGACATGGCGTGTTCAACCTTCATCAGCCTTCTTGTGGCTATCTTCAATTTTTGAATCCTCCCTGCGCTTCCGTGTGAAAATCTTCATCAGCACCCACACAAAACCAAAGAGCAAACCGAGCGCGATGACGAACGCTCCAGTGAATAGCAAAACCTGCTCCAATAAATCCCAATCGCGCGTGACGATGGCACCAACGACATAAACGACCACCAGAAAAAGCAAGAGCACTGCAATCAGCCGACCTTGCTGTTTCTGAAACTCTGGATTTTCTTCCCACATCATAGCGTGTGAATGATGGCTAACTCCGACAACAGAGTCACGCCGGGCTGGTGATGTCAACTGCGTCAGTCACCGCTCCGCGTGTGTGCAAACGGGTGCTTCTCGTCAAAGTCACGGATTTTGAAGAGCAGCCGATCCGCGTGCTCTCGACCGTCCTTCACTTGCCACTCGCGCGCATATTCTGGCAATAAACCAACCTCACCTCGATATGAATATGCCGTCCAGCGAGTATCCATAAGGTGGTGAGAAGATGTCAGCTCAAGCACCGGTCCATTCCATCTCCAAGTGCCGATGATTGGGTAACTGGGATCGTCACCGCAATGAACGTCGCTGTAGAACCAATAACGGAAAGTCCCATCGGAATCGAACTTGAAGGCCGCTCCCATGACGCCGCTCCACGCGTCGTTGAAAACCCAAGCACCAACAAAATCTGAAATCGGGGCTGTCGAAATTGTTGGAGTTCTAGTTTGGCTCTGAACCGCACGCGGGCCGTGGGCACAACCCAACACGGCGGTTACTGCGACCGCGAGGAGAAGGAATGGCATTTTCATGCGTTTAAAACAGAGCCATGCCGGGCCGTGATGGCAACCGCGCAGGCGGAATTCCGCAGACGCGGGACGCCAGCCGGCGTTGGTTCCGGTGCCTTCATAGGCATGGCTTCTGAACTCATTGCTTCATGGCTGCGTGATTGATGCCTCTTGGATTGTTTTTACCGGCAGAAATAATTCCAGTTCATTTGACGGCAGGGAAACGAAGCCAAATTGCTCATAGTAATGTCTGGCGTCTTGATCTTTCGCGTCCACGAAAAGTCCAATCCCGCCCGCCGTGTTGAAAATCTCGATGAATTTTCCCATCGCCGCAACCAGCAGAGTTTTACCGATGCCCTGCCGCTGGCAATCTTTGGCGACGGCCAACCGGCCAAGCCGGATGCCGGATACATCACGCGGTAATTTCCTGGCTTCCGCCGGTGAAAGGGCTTCCGATTTTATCTGGCAGATGTTGAGCGAGAAAAATCCCAGAATAGGCTTTGGTGCCGTTGCGCCCTCATCCACCAAAACAAATGTCCGGGAGATTCCGCGTTCGGCGTGTTGCCGGGCCGTTTGCTTGAGAAACAGATTGAGGGGTTCGCTCCCGCAGTCGAATCCGTCCCGGTCGTGCGACTTTGCCAGCAGTTCGATTTTACGCACGCACCGCGCCTTTGAACACTTTTACCGCGTCCTTGAGACGCTTGTTTGGTTTGGGCGGATTATCGAGCAGGGAAAGAATTTTCTGCGCGTCTTTCTGCGAAAGACGAATGACCGATTCCCGCTCCACCACTCGCTGCGCTTCCTGAAACGCCGTCTGCACAACAAACTGGTTGACGGTCGCGCCCAAAAGCTCCGCCGCCTGCTCCAGCGTGTCGCGCACAGTGTCCGAAACGCGGGCTGTGATCCGCTTGCGAGGCTCTTCAATTACATGTTCCATGTTTGCATGGTGCCACTGTGGCACCGGCTTGTCAATCTGGCTTGGGCGCGGCCAGTCTTGAAAAGCAGCCGCGCTCCCACTATTTATTCAAATCATCCGCCGAGGTGCAGAGTTCCTCGAGTTTTTTGCGGATCATCAGGGCGCGGGTTACGGCGGCGTCCTGCGTCTCGGTGAAGTAGGATTTTAATTTCACGCGCAGGGCGGCGATGTTCTCGCCGTTGCGGTCGCGCAGGGGCAGGGACACCAGCACCACGCCGCGTTCGCGTCCGAAAAACGTGAGGCCGTCGGTGATGGCCTGCGATTCCACGTCCGTCCCGGCCTGGCCGATTTCTGCGGGGTATTTGCTGGCGATGATGCGTGTGGTGTTGTTGGTCTGGAGCGTGAAAATCTGCACGCCGAGGATGAGCGGCTGTTTTTCCATTAGGTTGTCCACGAGCTGCTGTGCGGCGGGGACGCGTGGGGTGTAGGTCACCTTGCCGTCGGCAAAATAACTGACGGCATCGGACTTGGTCCAGAAGCCGAGTTTGCCTTCGGAAAAAGTATTGTCGCCGAGCGGCGGCATGACGGGCCGGTCATCGAGGAAAATGCTGATCTGGTTGCCTTCGCAGCGCACGCCGAGGTTGTGCCAGGTGCCGAGGGGAACATCCAGCAGCGGGCCGATGGGGTCGGAGCGCTGGCCGTTGACGACTTTGTAAAAGCGCACGTTGTGGCCGAGCGAGCTGACGCGGACGACGTAGAAGTTGGACGTGTTCTGAAAACGGAAAACCACGCCGGCCATCTGTTCGGTGATGCCGCTGACGATCTTGAAGCGCATGCTGAACTTGAAATCGCGGAAGGTGTCGCCGTCGTAGATGAACATGGGGAAACGTTCGTCGGTCATGTCCTCGCTGGCCGGCGCGAGCACGCCGCGCCGGGTGGTGGCGGGCGCCTTGTCGGTGAGCGGCGCGAGCAGCGGCGGCACTTCGTCCAGGACGATTTTCCAGCGCGCGGGCGAACCGCCGCCGGCAAGGGCAGAGTGGAAGTTCGTGGGCGTGGCGCCGGCGGGCAGTCCGGCAAAATTAAATTGCAGTTCCGCGCCGGAGACGGACCACGTCAGCCCGGCGGCAAGCAGCCAGATGGAAATACGCATTGCCCAAGCGTAGCAAACGCCGCCGCCACCGCAAAATAGTTTTGCCGGAGCGTAGTGGCACGGGCGTCCCGCCCGTGAGTTGCAGCCAAAGCGATGGCTTGCCCAAGCAAGAAACACACGGGCGAGACGCCCGTGCCACTACACAGGCATCTTCAAAAATAGTTTTGCCAGCGCGCCGGTGCGTTCGCAGAATGGACGGATGAAAATTCCCTGCCTCTCGTTTCTGTTCGCCGTGCTGGCGGCCACCGTTTCCGCGCGGGCGGAGTTGAAGCTGCCCGCCATCTTTGGCGACAACATGGTTTTGCAGCAGCAGCAGCGCGTGCCGGTCTGGGGCTGGAGCGCGCCGGGCGCGGCGGTGACGGTGTCCTTTTCCGGTCAGACGAAATCCACGCACGCGGATGCGGGCGGCCAATGGCGGGTGAAGCTGGAGAAATTAAACGCGTCGTTCGCGCCGCAGACGCTCACTGTGGAATCCGGCGAGACGAAAACATTCACGAACATCCTCGTCGGCGAGGTGTGGCTGGCGTCCGGCCAGTCGAACATGGAGAAGCCCATCGGCAAGCAGGTGGGGCAGAAGCCGGTGCTCAACGCCGAGGCGGAACTGGCGGCGGCGAATTATCCGGGCATCCGCATTTTCAAGGTGGAGAAGATTTTGTCCGCCACGCCGCTCGACGACGTGCAGAAATTTCAGCCGTGGCAGGAGTGCAGTTCCAATGCGCTGGACTCGATCAGCTTTTCCGCCGCCGCGTATTTTTTTGGCCGCGAGATTTTCACGAACCTGAACGTGCCGGTCGGCCTCGTGGAATCGTCGTGGGGCGGCACACGCATCGAGCCGTGGACGCCGCCGGTGGGATTTGCCGCCGTTCCCTCGCAGGCGAAACTGGCGCAGACGCAGTTGAGCACGAACAAGCTTTCCAACACGCGGCCAATGGCGATCTACAACGCGATGATTGCGCCCATCGCGGGCTTCGCGCTGCGCGGTGCGCTCTGGTATCAGGGCGAATCGAACCTGATGGGCACCAATGACAGCAACGATTATCGCGAATATGCGGACAAGATGGCGGCGCTGGTCGGCGGCTGGCGGAAGATCTGGGGCGAAGGAGATTTCCCGTTTTATTTCGTGCAGCTCGCGCCGTTCAAATACTTCAGCGGAAAAATGGTGCGGGTGAATTCGCCGGAAATGCTGCCGGAATTCTGGACGCTCCAGTCGCTCTCGGCGCAACGCATCAAAAACACCGGCATGGTCGTGGCCACCGACCTCGTGGACAACTTGGATGACATCCATCCGCGCGACAAGGCCACCGTGGGGCATCGCCTCGCGCTGCTTGCGCTGGAAAAAACTTACGCGCAGAAAAATGTCATCAGCTCCGGGCCGGTGTTCCGCAAGGCGAAGTTCACGAACGGCAAAGCGATCTTGAAATTCGATCACGCAGACGGCGGACTTGTCAGCAAGGGCGGCGGGCCGTTGAACTGGTTCACCGTGGCCGGTGCGGATGGAAAATTTATTTCCGCCGAGGCAAAGATTGTTGGCGACACCGTGGAAGTTTCCGCCGCAGGAATTGCCAGGCCCGTGGCCGTGCGTTTTGCGTGGGATGAAACCGCGCAGCCGAATTTCTTCAACGGTGCCGGCCTGCCCGCCGAGCCGTTCCGCACGGATGATCCGTGGCGGTGAGTGGGTCAGTTTGCTTTTCCCCTCTCCCCTCCAGGGGAGAGGGTTAGGGTGAGGGGTGAATCCTCCAAACTTAATTCAAACGTTTTGCTTCACCGGCCACCCCTCATCCTCAATCCTTCTCCCCTCCGATCCGCCTTCATCCAATTTCGGCGGGACGAGGGGGAGAAGGAAGCCGGGACGGCCGCGCTCCGTCCGTTACTTGGGGCCGATCAGCTTCGACTTTTGCGTTTGAAACTCCGCGTCAGTGAGGGCACCGGCGTCCTTGGCTTTTTGCAGATCCAGCAACTGCTGGCCAAGCGTGGGACTTTTGATCTCCGAGCTTTGGCCGCCGCCGAGTTGCAGGCCGATGCAGCCGGTCAACAGAAACGCGGACACAATGGTCGTCGTGGCGAGGAGAAGAATTTTTTTCATGGCGATTGGAGTTGAGAGTTCATTGCAACTGGTGGCCGGGAATGCTGCACGTCGGAGCTTCGCCGACGGGGCCGATGGTGTAGTGGCCGCCTTGCGGACATTTCGGAAGCGTTCCGTTGATCAGGCGGATGTAGGGCTTGACGTCATCCTCGGTGCAAACGTCGCCAGTCTTTTTGCCTTTCTCCAACGCCCATTGGTTTTCGGCGGCGTCAATCTGCCGCAGATTGTTGATGCACCCGTTTTGCTGCGCGGTCGTGCGGGCCTTGACGAAGTTCGGAATCGCGATCGCCGCCAGTCCCCCCATCACGGCAACGGCGGGCAGCAGGACGAGGGCGGCGGCGCTTTGGTTGCCGTTGCCGATGGTGAGGCAGCCGTCGGGCGTGTTCACGCCGACGGAGTAGGAATAGGTCGCATCGTTGGCGCTGAAAAGCGATTTGACCCAGGCGAGCTGTGCCTGCGATGAATCTTGCGCGCCTTGTCCGGCGATGGCCTGCTTCTGGATTTCCATGACGGTCCGGCCAAACCGCGCGCTGATGTAGGAGAATTGATTTCCCTTTTCCGGGAGGCCCTGCGCGAGGTGTTTGAATTCAGCGGTGGTTTTCAATCCGGTTTTTTCGCCGCTCTTCACGGCGAGCACTTCGGACACCAGCGTGTCGGATGAGGCGATGAACAGATAGCCGCCGCTGGTCGCCGCCGTCGGTCGCAGGTTGATCGCCATCGGTATCGGCACGGGCATGGTGCGCATCCGCACGTTGTTGGTCTCGTAGTTGATGACCTCCTTGTTCTTTTTCAGTTCTTCAGCAATGCGGTTGAAGATGATGTCGTCGTTGACGCGGATGGCGATGAGGATGCCCGGTTCGGGAATCGAGATGGCGCCGGAGGGCAGGGGAATGGGGACGTTGTTGGATTCATCGAGCGTGACGGCGATGCCGAACTCGCCGCCGAGCGAATGGATGAATGTGTCCCATTTGACCTGGGTGTTTTTCTCGAACGCGGTCGGAAGCTGCTGGAGAAAATCGTCCGCCTGCGGAAAACCGGACTTGGCGACTTCAGTTTTGGTGACGTTCCAAAGCAGCGGCAGGTCGGCGTCGGCAAAGATGGCGAGCGCGGTGTTCGCCGGCAGCAGATCAAGCCCCGAGAGCGCGTGCGGCGGGCCGCCGCACAATTTCCAGAGAAAGCCGTCGCCCTTGCCCGGATAATGATGCAGCAACATTTTGTTGCGATAGAGTCCCTTCTCGATCTCAATCGAACTCAAGCCGGCGCCGCTGATGGTTTCAACGCCGCTGTCGGTGATGAGGCGCGTGACGATGTCGAAGGCCTTGCTGATGTTCGTGGCGTCGTCGGGTTTCGCGTCGGGCATGGAAGCGAACGTGTGCCGCCATTTTTCCACATTGGCGGAAAGATGTTCGAGCCATTGCGCGGTGCCGAGGTAGAGAAAGAAATTGCCGCCGGGATCAAGCTGCGCGGTGACCTCGGCGAAACTGGTTTTGCTGGCCGAGACGGTGGCGGGAGCCGGTTGTGCGCCGGAGCGAAGCGGAGCCACGATGACGGTGACAGCCAGCGCGCAGATGAGAGGGAAATATTTTTTCATGGGTTGCATTTTGTTTCCGTTGAGATTGGATGAACGGACAAAGCCAACCAGTTTTTCAAAAAAGGTAAAGGGAAAATGAGCCTTGCACGGAATCTTCACCTGCCGTCTGGCGGACATAATCCGGCTGCCCGGGTGCAGCTTGACACCGCCGCCGCAGTTTTCTCCCGCGCCTGCGACGCCGGAGCGGGCGCGGGTCGGGGAGAGAATTCCCCGAACTGGAATTGCGCGCGTTGAACCCCGGAACGGACCACGACGAAACTTTGTTGCATATGCAACAAAGTTTCCCAGGGCTTTTCGGCGGCGGTTCATGGGCAGAATTCCCCGAGCGAAAGCTTCGCGGGTTGAACCCCGAACCGGAGCGCGGCTGTGTGCGGGCGTGGGGGCACCAGCCGCAGCAACGTCACCGGGCCCCACGCGCTGCGGCTGGTCGAGGACGACACAGCCGCGCTCCGGTTCGGTTGCGGGAGCAGTGTCATGCATCCCGGCCGCTCCCGGTGGCGGATAACGGCTTGAAATTAACAACCAACGGCACAATGATGCCCACATGAACTCCAAGAACCGTGGCTTTACCCTCGTCATGCTCCTCGTGGTCGTCGCCGTCGTCGCCGTCCTCGCGGCGTTGCTGCTGCCCGCGCTCGCGGCGGCAAAGAAAAAAGCGCAGCGCATCAACTGCGTCAACAATTTGAAACAGTGCGGCCTCGCCTTCCGCATCTGGGAGGGCGACCACGACGACAAGATGCCGATGGCCGTGCCCGCAGCCAAAGGCGGCTCGATGGAATCCACCACCGGCGCGGAGACGTTCCACCATTTTCAAGTCATGTCGAACGAATTGAGCACGCCGAAAATTTTGATCTGCCCGCAGGACACACGCACCGCCGCCAATAATTTTGCCCGCCTGAAAAATCAAAACGTCAGCTACTTCGTCGGCCTCGAAGCGAACGATGCGAATCCGCAGATGTTTCTCGACGGCGACCGGAACCTCACCGCGGACCACGCGCCGGAAAATGGCATCCTCAAACTTGTCCCCGGCCAGCGCGTCAGTTGGACGTCAGCCATCCACGTCAACTCCGGCAATGTCGGCCTGTCCGACGGCAGCGTGCAGCAATACACCAGTTCCGCGCTGCACAACGCCCTGCAAGTCTCCGGTGATCCGACGAACACTTGGCGGATTTCGCTGCCGGAATAATTTTATTGAGGCTCGGAAAATGGTGGCGGAGCGCGGCGTTCACGCCGCTTCAATGTTCCAAGCGGAACGGCGTTGAAAACTCCACCCCCGTCTGCGCTTTGTGCATTGAAGCGGCGTGAACGCCG
>JAYVCM010000129.1:0-10180 GCA_043749955.1 Limisphaerales bacterium
CAGAGCAACGCGGCGACGGCGCTTTCGGGCGCACGGAAACGCGGCTTGATCTGGAAACTGTTCGTGCGTGCGAAAGCGGCGGTGAACCGGCCGCAGTCCAGACGCTTCGCGACCACCGGAGTTTTCAAACCGCGCGAAGCGTCTGGACTGCGGTTGCTTTAGCACCGCTTTTGGAAGGAACATCAAACCTTCACAGCACACGTCGGTTGCAATCGAAAGCGGTGTCAGCCCTGTTCCCCACCAGCCACCGCACTCTCCCGCTCCGAGCGGGACTGCGCGCAGTTCGGAAATCAATCGGCAATACGCCGGCGTGTTGGTGTTATTGAGGCTCGTGCAATACGGTGACGGAGCGCGGCATTTATGCCGCTTCAACGTCCAAAGCGGAGCAGCGTTGAAAAACCTGAGCCCGCCTGCGCACCGGGCAGTGAAGCGGCATAAATGCCGCGCTCCGATTTTAACGCGGGCCGAAGCGGCGGCGGAAGCCGCCTGACCTCGGAGCGGTGCTGGGAAAATGGCGTTCGTTGCCGCCTTCGCGATTGCCGCTGGCCGGCTCGGACGGGGGCTGGGGACGTTGTCCACCGCCGGATTGCGGACGACTGGTTTGCGGGCGGGAACTGAATTGGGGACGGCCCGCTGGCGGACGCTCAAAGAATTTTGGCCGGAGAGGCGGCGGACGTTCGCCTTGCGGGGGGCGCGGCTGGGATTGCGGGCGTTGAGAATTCTGTTGTCCACGCTGTTCGTTGCGCGGCGGACGCTGGCCGCGTTGCTGCTGGCGGGGATGACGGCGCTCTTCGTCGGCGGGATTGTAGGGAGGCGCGGCGGCAGTGTAATTAAATCCTTCCGCTTTTTTCCGCACGATGCCGCGACCGATGAAACGTTCGAGGGCGCGGAGTTCGCCGTGATCTTCGTTCGTCACGAAGCTGATGGCGTCGCCGATGGCGTTCGCGCGGCCGGTGCGGCCGATGCGGTGGACGTAATCCTCGACGTGCATCGGGAAATCGTAGTTCACGACGTGCGAGATGCCGTCCACGTCAATGCCGCGCGCGGCGATGTCCGTCGCCACGAGCACGCGCACGGTGCCGTTCTTGAAATCTTGCAACGCGCGCAGACGCTGATTCTGTGAGCGGTTCGAGTGCAGCGTTGCGGTCTTGATGCCGGCCTGTTCCAACTGGCGCGCGAGGCGGTCGGCGGCGTGTTTCATGCGCGAAAAAATCAGGACCATGTCCATGCCCGGTTCCTTCAAGAGATGCACGAGCAGCGAAGTCTTCAAATGCTTCGGCACTTCATAGACGAGCTGCGTGACGGTCTCGGCGGGATTCGCGCGGCGTCCGATCTGAATGATCTTGGGCGCGTGCTGAAATTCGTGCGTGAGGGCTTCGATCTCTTTGGAGAGCGTGGCGGAGAACATCAATGTCTGACGTTGTTTCGGAAGCTGGCGGACGATCTGGCGGATGGACGGGAGAAAACCCATGTCCAACATGCGATCGGCTTCATCAAGCACGAGAAATTGGAGGCCGGAAAAATCGCCGTTGCGACGTCCGACCAAATCCAGCAAACGTCCCGGACACGCGACGACGATGTCAGTCGCGGAACGCAGCGCGCGGATTTGCGGCTGTTCACCGCCGCCGCCGAAAACGCTGGCGACGGAGAGCGGCCGACGTTTGGCGTAGGCGCGGATGTTTTCCTCGATCTGCACGACGAGTTCGCGCGTGGGCGCGAGGATGAGGACGCGTGTGCGGCGGTTCGGCCCGGCGGCAGACTGCGCGGCGGCCAGCATGGTGAGCATGGGCAGCGTGAACGCGGCGGTCTTGCCGGTGCCGGTCTGCGCAATGCCGATGAGATCGTGGCCGGCGATGATGGGCGGGATGGCGGCGGACTGGATGGGCGTCGGTTCGGTGTAACCGGCTTCTTGGACGGCTTGTAAAATTTTGGGCGCGAGGCCGAGGACTTCAAATGACATAACTGGAAAAGTGTAAAAGTTTGCGCGCGATTTGGCGCGCTGGCGGCGCCGGGAGTGGCGCCCGCCGGGAAAAAATTATTTCAACCGCCAGACGATGCGCGCCTTGTTCAAATCGTAGGGCGACATCTCCATCTTGACGCGGTCGCCGACGGTGAGGCGGACCCAGCGTTTGCGCATCTTGCCACAGATGGTGGCGAGGACGAGATGCTTGTTGTCCAGCTCGACGCGGAACATGGTGCCGGGCAGCACGGTTTGGACGCACCCTTCGACTTCAATGTGTTCTTCTTTCATGACTGGCAGACTGCGATATAAAAAATAAAAGGCGGGGTTCGGTTCAAGCCGAACCCCGCCATGAAAATCCTAAAAGGACTTAGTAGCGTTCACGACGACCGCCGCCGGATCCGCCGCCGCCGCCGAATTCACGGCGACCGCCACCACCACCGCCACCAGCCGGACGCTCTTCGCGGGGGCGGGCAACGTTGACGGTCAAGGCACGGCCATCCATGTCTTTGCCGTTCATGCCTTCGATGGCCTTCTGGGCTTCGTCGGCGCTGCTCATGGTCACGAAACCAAAGCCACGGGGGCGGTTGGTCATGCGATCCATCATCAGGTTGGTTTCCGTGACCGTGCCGAACGCGGCGAACGCGTCGTTCAGGTCGTTTTCAGTGGTATTGAAGGAAAGATTTCCTACGAATAATTTATTGCTCATATGATGTTTTACTGTCCTAGACTAACCCGGCACTTACCAGACTGTTTCCGTTAATCGGATTTCAAATCATCACTGAACCGTGTTCACTTGAAGATTTACCATGCCTTAGAAAGAGACTCGTCTATCTATCAGACGGGAGCAGTATCGCTGATTCCCCGGAAATAGCGACAACTATTTTCGACCCCGACGGGAGGGGCGGATCCGGGGGGCCCCCGACCCGGCAGCCAATGCGGAGCGCCGCTCTCCGATCCGGCGCGTTTGCGGGCGAAACCCAACACTCGCCGGGTCGGAGACCGGCACTCCGGGCGCAGTATCAAGCCGCACCCGCCGGGGCGAAGTTCCGACCTCCAAGCTACGGGCGGCGGCGCAACCGGCTGACCGGCTCGCCCGACACCGAAGCTGCCGACAACCGGGTTTGGTCATGGGCGCGTGGATGCTGCGACGGCTCACGGTTTGTTTCCCGGAACCGAATGGAACGCCGATCTCCAGATCGGCCGGTTTCCAATTTGGAAGCTCATCGGGCCGATCAGGAGACCGGCGTTCCGGTTCCTGAAGTGGGCGTCCAAACGACAGAATCATGAACGAGGTCAAAATGCGCCCGACACGCTTGACGCAGCGAAGCGGCGGCGGCTGGTCGCCCCGACACCGCCGCGCTCCGCAAAAAAAATCTCGTGAGGCCACGTTCCCCACTCGTGCCTCGCGGGAAAAAATTTCGCGAGCGGCAGCGGCTCACGGTTTGTTCCCTTGAACCGGACCGGACCGACGGTCTTCCGATCGTCCGGTTTCAAATTTGAAAGATCATCGCGCCGCCCGGGAGACCGGCGTTCCGGTTCATCGGCCGGATGTCCAAACGGCAAAATCGAGAACGATGTCCCGCCGCACACGCCAGGTAGTTTTCCGCGCCGGCATTTTCGCCCTCACAATTTGTTTGCAAAGTCCGCGCCAGCAAGCATTATCAGATTCAACTTCGGAGAAACTAATCATACCGAAGCAGTCAACCCGTAGAAAAAATAAAAACTATGGCTGCCAAATCCAAAGCTAAGAAACCCGCCGCGAAGAAACCCGCCGCGAAGAAAAAGAAGTAGCACTCCTGCTGTCTCTCCTGACACTTCGTCAGGAGAGACAGATTCCCTCTCCAATTTTTTGCGGCCCCGCCCGCATCCCCCTTCCCCGCCGACTCCCATGAAACTCTGCCAAGGCCAGGTCTGGAAAAAAGACGGTGAATTCATCCGCCTCGTCCGGCTCGAACGGCTCGAAGTGGAATACAAATCCCATGGCAGCCTCGCCAGCAAAGTCGGCACGAAGCACGTCACCAGCAAAAAAGACTTCTGCCGCCTCATCAAAAACGCGCACCTGCTCGCGGCGGACAAAAAATCTCGGCCCGCGCCGAAGGCGGCCGGCGCACCCGCGCCCCTGCTGTAAATCCGGCCCTTGCAACGCGCCCCGTCCAACCACTACGCCACGCTCGGCCTCGACCGCGGCTGCACGCCCGCCCAGATCCGCGCCGCCTACCGGCTCCTCGCCAAGCAGCATCATCCCGACCTGAATCCCGATTCGCCGGCGGCGGTGACGCGCACCCAGACGCTGAACGCCGCGCACAAAATCTTGAGCGACCCGGAACGCCGCCGCGACTACGACCGCGAACTTGCCGCGCCAAAAAAAGCGGCGGCACCGGCGCGGGCCAAAACAACGGCGGGCAACATCTCAAAAGAAGCGTCGTTGAAGCCCGAAGATTTTCTGCGCGGCGCGACGCTCGACATCCGCGTGAACGACCCCGCCAATCCCGACGGCGCGGAAAATTATTCGCTCATCATCCCGCCGGAAACCGCGCCCGGCACGCGTTTCAAAATTCCGCGCACGCCGCCGTTTGACCGCAGCTTTGTTTTGGTGCGGGTGAAGGCCCGGCCCGATTTCCGCTTCAAAGTGCGCGGCCCGGATTTGCGGTGCGACCTTCGCATCACCAGCCAGCGCGCCGCGCAGGGCGGCACGGAATCCGTGCGCGGCATCACGGGAAATTTTCTCCGCCTCCAGATCCCACGCGGCCTCGCGCGCGGAGAAATTTTACGCATCACCGGCGAAGGTTTGCCCAGGCCGCGCGGCGGACGCGGCGACCTGCTCCTGCGCGTCACCTACACGCCGCAAGTCCGCATCACGCGCAAGTAGTGGGACAGGCTTCCAGCCTGTCCAGTTCCGGGCACAAAAATTCCAAACTGAAAACAACTGGACCGGCAGGATGCCTGTCCCACTACGATTGCGATTCTTCGCCGCCCTTGGCCAGGCCGTCCAGATCCCACAACAGCCATTCATCATTCGGAACATACGCCTTGAGCTTGTTGTCCCAGCGTTTCGGAACTTCCGTGACGAGTTTTTCGAGATAGGGCAGCAACGGGTTTTTTGGCGGGTGCGCCGCCTCCTGTTCGTCCATCGGAATCGGCTGCCAGCCAAACTTCTCGACGTAGGGTTTGAATCCGAAGCCATCAAAAAAATTTCCCGAACCGATGAGCGGCATATACCACATGCTCGGAATCGCGCGCGGATTGCCTTTGATCGGGACCTCGGCGGCGAGTTTTTCCAGCAACGCCAGACCTTCCTGGTCGCCCTTCAAATGTTCGCGCAATTTTTCCAGCGACGGAAAATTGACCGGCGGGCTGACGAACAGCACCGGCTTCAATTGCTGCCGCGACAAAATAATCTCATGCGCCGTGCCGACGCTGTAGATGTTCGTCGGGCAGTAGGCGATGGTGAAATCGCTCGTGTCCACCATGCGCAGGTCAATGTGCAGCGTCTCCCAGAATTTTTCCGCGATCTGCGCGCGCGTCTGGTCGCCCTTGAGGCCCGGCTCAAACGTCCACGCCTCGCGCGCATCCAGCGTGTTCAAATCCTCCAGCCCGTATTGATGCAGGCCGCGCACGGCGGGCTTGAACCACGGGTCAAAAACGATCCCCTCCATGGCGCGGATGAAGTCGCCGACGCGGTTGCGCCAGCCGAATTTTTTTTCATTCGCGCGGGAGGCCACGAAATCCATCGGGCCGGAAAGATAAACACGCGCTCCTTTCAGGTGGTTGTGCGATTTCACGCGGCCAACTCTAGCAGCCCCGAACAAATTGTCAGACCATAAAATCCGGCGGGCATTTTCGGGAAAAGAAAACCTGGATTCATCAATCCAGCCGGCTGCACGCCTCCACAAATGGAGGTGGTCATTTGCTGGTCGCCGCCGGAATTTTGTCCGCCGCGTCCGCAGTGTTCAAAGCTTCCAATTCTTTTCGCCAGCGCGCGGCCTTGGCCGGCTGGCCGGTTTCCTCGTAGAAACTGATCAGCCGCTCAAGCCCTTCCTTGAGCCGAATCCACTGGAAAGTAATCGGAATTGTTTTTACCCGCTGCTTCATGCCTTCGTAGCCGGACAACAGCAGCGGTTCAGCTTCGGCATATTTTTTTTGCCGCAGGAGACATTCCCCCAGCATGCTTCGCGAATTGTAAGGATACCACTGGCCGGGATAATCCTGCTCGTTCAGGGCCAGCAACTCGCGCCCACACGGCTCGGCTTCCACAAACTTCTGGTCGTAGAGCAGCGTCAGGGTGAGCGAGGCCAGGGCGGTGCTGATGTTCTTTGTATTTGGGGTGGCGCGCGCCGCCTGCACTTCTTCGCGAAACACCGCCTCGGACTCTTCAAACCGGCCCTGGCTGCGGAGCAGGACGCCGAACATCAGAAATGAGGCGAGCATCCGGCGATCACTTGCGCCGATGGTTTTCTTTCCAACTTCGAGGGCTTCTCTTAACAGCATTTCGGCTTCCACCAGCTTCCCCTGGCCGCGCACCAGATCGGACAGCTCCTTCAGCCGCAGGAAATATTCCTCGCTTTGAGTCTGGCCGCCTTTACGGAGGGCTTCGACCAGGGCGCGCGTTTCTGTTTCCGCTGCGGAGAGCACTTCATAATTTTTGCCGCCGTAGCGGTCCAGCGAAGCCCCGCGCAGTTCGCGCAGACCCAAGTTGTGCTGCATCTGACTGCGCGCCTGCTCCGCTTGCAGCGCCCGCTGCAGCGAATTCCGCTGGTTGCGGAACATCCACGCCGCCGCGCTCAAGCCCATGATGATGACCGCCAGCAACAGGCCAGCGGCGGCAAAGACGAAGAGATTTCGCCGGATTAACTTGCTCACGCGATATAAACCACTCGGCGGGCGGGCCAAGACCGGCTCGTGGTTCAAATGCCGCCCGATGTCCAACGCCAGCCCGTTTGCGGTTTCGTAGCGGCGCGTGCGGTCTTTCTCCAGGCACTTCATGGCAATCCAGTCCAGATCGCCGCGCAGCAGATGAATGAGCTTGGGCGGCTCGGACCCGCGTTGACTGGCCACCGAAGTGCGTTCGGCATTTTCGAGCGAGCTGATGCGGGTGGACGGGCGGGACGGTTCCTTTTCGCGGATCATCCGGCGCATCCCTTCGAGTCCGGCGGACAAAAGTTCCTTGGCGTCGAGCGGAGTTTTGCCGGTGAGCAGTTCGTAGAACAGAACGCCCAGCGCATAAATGTCGCTGCGCGTGTCCACGTCGAGCGCGTTCATCTCCGCCTGCTCGGGACTCATGTAGGCGGGCGTGCCGATGAATTGTTCAAACGCCGTGAACACCGTTTTGTCCGTGAGCTTCTGGCCGGTGGCCTTCGCGATGCCGAAATCAATCACCTTGGGCACGGGCGTGCCGTCATGGTTGGCGATCAGAATGTTCGAGGGCTTGATGTCGCGGTGAATGTTTCCCTTCTGATGCGCGTGCTGGATCGCGTGGCAGACCTCCATGAAAAGTTTCAGCCGTTCCACCGTGCCCAGCTTGTTGTCGTCGCAATACTTCGTGATGGGAATGCCTTTCACGAGTTCCATCACAAAAAAAGGCCGGCCATTTTCGGTCGCGCCCGCGTCGAGCACCTTCGCGATGTTCGGATGATCCATCAGCGCCAGCGCCTGCCGCTCGGCCTCGAAACGACCGATCACCTGCTTGGTGTCCATGCCGAGCTTGATGACCTTGAGCGCGACGCGGCGGCGGACGGGTTCTTCCTGCTCGGCCATCCAGACCGTGCCCATCCCGCCCTCGCCGATTTCCTGAAGCAGCTTGTAACGGCCGATTTTGTCGCCGGGATTTTCGCTCGCGGCGACGGTCGCCGGGAGAATGATCGTTCCTTGGGGCGCTTGAGCTGCCGGGGCTTTGTCAATTGGCTCGCTCATGAATTTGGGAAGGAATTTTACGGCGCGGTCAACCGGGCGTTTCTCCATCCTTCTTCTTGCCAATCGAAAGCCCCTTCGGCGGCTCGACATTGCCGCCGACGAACGTGCCCCAAGTCTTGCCCGATTCCGGCGCGTAATCAGCGGTCTGGCCGGGAATGGACGGGATGCGAATCAACGTGTTGCAATGGGGACACTGAATCTGCCGGCCAGATAATTTTTCATCACACTGCAAGTGTTGGTTGCAATGCGAGCAGGAGAATTTGAAGTCGGGCATAAATTCTTCGCCGAATTGTTGCGGCAGCTTATCCCCTGTGCCACGCACGTCGAGAATAAAACCAAATCAATCCAATCGGCAATCCGCCGCCAGCCCCTGCAATCCACCCTCGCGACCGAAGCCACTTTCCTTGTAGCCGTCCCGCCCGCGCGGGAGATTCGTCGGATCAAATTTGTTGTAGGTGTTCGCCCAGACCTCGCCGTCATTTCTTTCTTTGTTTGCAACGTTTTTCCAGCCAGCGCGCGAACGACGGCTGGCTTTCGCCCGACGGTTTGCCCAGCACCAGTCCTTCAACGCTGATGTCCTCGTCCAAGTCCGGCCAGTGGATGCCTTCGCCGCGCCCGATGAAGCGCCAGTGGTTGCGTTCCTTGGCCGTGCCGTGCTGCAAGCGCGGAAACCACGCGAGCGGCGCGGTGATGGTGCGTCCGTCGGAAAATTCCACAGACAACGTGTCGGCGGTCACTTTTATATCTTCGCCTGCGACCATGTTCATTTCCACGGATCAACCACTTTGCAGCCCATGCGCTCGAAGGGCGCGGTGTCGCGCGTGACGATGCGATGGCCGCGTGAACGAGCAATCGCGGCGATGAATGAATCGCGCAATGGCAGCGGCCCGTTGGCTTGGGCGGTCAGTTCTCCCCAAATTGCCGCTGCACGGGTGTCGAAATTCAGCACGCGATATTTGCGGGGCAGATCGGTGGCGAATCTCTTGATGCTGTCGTAGTCCGAGTGAGTCGGCGGCAGACAGTGAAAGCCATGCCACACTTCGGCCAGCGTGACGGTGGTGGTGAAAAGATGAGCCGGGTCTTGGCCAGATAACCAGTCGAGCAATCCCGGATTAGGCCGGGGCTTTCTCGTTTCGCTGACCGTGTTGGTGTCCAGCACGAAGTTCAAAATTGGAATGGCTTTACCAAATCATCCGGCATTCGCGGCGGAGTCCAATCGGTTGTGCCGCGAACCGAATCGTGCCATGCCAGCAGCTTTTTCATGCGATGGTGGGCAGCCGTTTTGCGCCGCACCGTCCGGGGCGCTTTCGCAATGCCATTCGGTTGCCGTGCGGACAGCCAGCCCAACAATTCCCTGGCTTGGCGTGCCGACAGCTTTTTGACTTTTCTTACTGCTAGTTCAACCGCGCTCATGCGGACAAGTTAGCCAGAAAACCGATTTTGGGCAAGTTGGTTTTGTGTCCTGCGGAACGCCTGCGCCACCTTCTTTGCGGCACTGCGCCTTTGCTTTGAAGAAAATCAGTCGAGTCGGCAGTAAGCGGCGAGTCCTTGCAGCCCACCTTCACGGCCAAACCCGCTTTCCTTGTAGCCGCCGAACGGACTCGTCGGGTCAAACTTGTTGTAGGTGTTCGCCCAGACGACGCCGGCGCGTCCCGCCATCGCGGGATTGACCATCTTGAAAATCTTGCTGCCCTTGTCCGTCCACACGCCCGCGCTCAGGCCGTAGGGGATGTTGTTCGCGCGCTCGAACGCCTCCTCCGGCGTGTCCCGCAGTCGCGGGATCATCACGCTCAACACCGGCCCGAAAATTTCCTCCGACGCCGCGCGATGCGCGTGCGTGACGCCCGCCTGCGCGGACGAAGCCGCTCCGTCGCGGCAAAGGCCCGTGAGAAACGCTTGCGGGACAACTCGGTTGAAAATTCCGTTAAACATTTCAATTCAATGCGAACTGGCGAAAACTTTTCGGCGAACTCGGTCAAATCTTTTAGTTAACCATTCTCACCCTTTGCTCTCGTGTTTCTTTCGGAACGTGATCATCTCGGTGAGGCCGACATGTTCGTTTTCATCGAACGAATGCTCGATTTCAATTCCGCCAACCTCGCCTTTTGAAAATTGCAGCCAGTGTTTGGATGAGACGGCTTCCGGTAGTGTGCCAAAGTCCGCAGAAAGCTGTGCGTGCATTCGTTGGAATTCTTTTTCAGAACTTTTATGGTTCCTCGACGTTTGTAGTGGGTAAAAGGGTTGGTTTTGGGTTTATTGGTGGGGCATATGATGCCCGAAAAAATGTTTCAGCAACTGTTGGCGCTG
>JAYVCM010000130.1:0-2638 GCA_043749955.1 Limisphaerales bacterium
GCATCCTGCCGGCCGTAGAGCCGTGGCTTCTCCACCCTCCGCAGTAGTTCTGCTACGGAGGACGGGCAGCCCGGCGGAAAAAATCGCACGTCAGCCAAATGATTTCCAAAATTTGGAAGTCATCTGCCTGGCCACGCCTTTTACCGGGCGGCGGGACGCGCGCCCTCTACGTCAGGCAAGATGCCTGACGCTACACCGTCCGCATCTGCACCGCGTCCACGATCTCCGTGCCGACCGAGATCGCGCCGATCACGACGACGGTGTCGCCCTTGTGCAGCCGTCCGTCCGCCGTGAGTTTTTTCAGGGCGCTTTCGATCGTGTTCTGCGGTTCGATGAAATCAAATTCCGTGACGAAGGCCGTGACGCCCCAGCACAAGGCGAGTTCGTTGGCGGTTTTTTCGTTGTCGCACAGCGCAAAGACCGGCGAATAGCGCGGACGCATCCACGAGGCGTAGCTGGCCATGTGACCGTGCCGCGTGAAGCAGAGGATCGCCGCCGCCTTCAATTCATTCGCCATCACCACCGCGCTCTTCACCAGCTTCTGCCGCGCGCTGGTCAGTTCGGCGGCGTCGTGAAATTGCGCGCTGCCGCTGCGCTCGATGCGCGTCGCGATCTTGTCGAACACCTCGATGCACTTGAGCGGATATTTTCCCACCGTGGTTTCGCCGCTCAACATGATGGCGTCCGTCTCCTCAAAAATCGCGTTGGCCACGTCGGTGACTTCCGCGCGCGTCGGCATCGGCGATTCGATCATGCTCTCCAGCATGTGCGTGGCCACGATGACCGGGCGGCCCACGCGCAGGCACGTCTTCACGATGCGCCGCTGGACGATGGGCAGTTCTTCGTAGGGAATCTCAATGCCCAGGTCGCCGCGCGCCACCATGATGCCGTCGGCCTCGTGGACGATGGCCTCCAGATTTTTGATCGCCTCCTGGTCCTCGATCTTGGCGATGACGAACGGATGCGGTTTGCCTTCCTCGAACAGTTCGCGGAGCTGGAGCAGGTCGCGGGCTTCGCGCACGAACGAGAGCGCGATGAAATCCACGTTCAATTCCAAGCCGAGCTTCACGTCCTTGATGTCCTTGGCGGTGAGCGCCGGCAGGCTGACCTTGACGCCGGGCCGGTTGATGTGGCGGCGGCTGCCGAGCTTGCCCTCGGTGAGGACTTCACACTCCACCTTGTTGCCGTTCTTGGCCAGGACTTTCATCTGGATGGTGCCGTTGTCAATCAGCACCACGTCGCCCACGCTGATGTCGTTGATGAAATTCTCGTAGTTCACGTCCACGGAATGTTCCTCCTCGGATTTTTCGCCGCGCACGGTCAGTGTGAATTTCTGGCCGGGCTGCAAATCCAGCGGCACGCTGATGTCGCCGGTGCGGATGGCCGGGCCTTGCGTGTCCATCATGATGCCGGTGAAGCGCGCGCGCCGGGCGGACTCGGCGCGGATGTCCTTGACCACGCGGCGCACCCAGTCGTGCGGCGCGTGCGACATGTTGAGGCGGAAAATGTTCACGCCCGCGTCCATGAGCTTGCCGATCATCGCGGCGGAATCGGTGGCGGGGCCGAGGGTGGAGATGATTTTTGTCCGGCGGGCTTGTCCTGGTCGCATGGCGGGAAAATAGAGTTTTTCCCGCGCCAACAGAAGTTTTTTATCCGGGTGGGCGCACCTGACACTGCCGTCGGAGCGCGGCTGTGTCCCGCGCCGGGCGGGATCAGCCGCAGCAACTCCATACGCCTGGGCGGTGGCATTCACTTGAGTCGCCAGTGTTTTCAACCGGCTGCGGCTGGTCGCGGACGACACAGCCGCGCTCCGGCAGGTTCGCAAACGGGGGCCGTGTCAAGCTGCGCCCTATCCGCGTCCGCCGCACAAATCCGGCTTGCCATCAGCCTCCCCAATGTTAGAATACGGATTCAATTTTATTTATTTTTATGGCAGACGCAGCAAACCGCTATCCCGAAAACATCGCCGGCAAATACTACGTGGACAACCAGTGCATTGACTGCGACCTGTGCCGCGAAACCGCGCCGGCCAACTACAAGCGCAATGACGACGGTGGTTATTCTTTTGTCTATAAACAGGCCGAGACGCCCGACGAAGAAAAACTGTGCAAGGAAGCCATGGAAGGCTGCCCCGTGGAAGCCATCGGCGACAACGGCGCGTAGTCCGCCCGACCATTTGCCAAGACCAAACCCGCAGGTTCACGCCGGCGGGTTTTGTTTTTTCAGCGAGAATAAATCTGGCGGGAAGTTTTCAGTTCGCTCCGGCCACCGGGTGTTCCATCGGCAGGGAGACGCGGACGATGCCGGTGGGCGAGGGGACGAACTCCAGCTTGCCGTGGTGGTTCTCGATGATCTTTTGCGTGACGGAGAGGCCGAGGCCCAGGCCGACGTTGCGCGTGGTATAAAACGGGGCGGAAACCTGCTTGGCGGACTCGGCGGTGAAGCCGGTGCCGTTGTCCTGCACTTCAATGGTCACCTCGCGTCCGCCGTGGTGGGTGGCGGCCTGAAATTTCACGCCGATCTTCGCGGCCTTGGGGCTGGCCTGCAGCGCGTTCAACATGATTTCCGCGAGCGCGTGTTTCAAGGCCGCGCGGTCGCCGGTGACGACGTAGGCTTTGCCGCTGTTCACCAGGTTCAA
>JAYVCM010000131.1:0-5575 GCA_043749955.1 Limisphaerales bacterium
AAATCCGGCCGAGGACGTGTTCGTTGCAGACTTCGAGGATGGAGGAATTGCGCCCGAGACATTCCATCTGGATCACGTCCGGCAGGCCGACGCCCGGCAGCCCGCCCTGGGAACCCGCGCGCGGCTGCCAGCCCAGCAGTTCGCCGAGCCTGGTGAAAACGGCTTTCATGCCCTCGGGCGAATGGGGTTTTTCGAGGAACAAATCCGCGCCGGCGGCGAGGCTGGCGGCGCGTTTCTCCGCGCTGGCATCGGCCGTGAGGATGACTTTTTTCAGGCCGGGATAACGCTGGTGAAGCAGGCCCAGGAACTGCACGCCGTCGAGCAACGGCAGGTTCACGTCCACGACGACGAGATTAATTTCCCCCGGCTGGAGAATTTCCAGCGCGGCGGCGGCGGAGCCGGCGGCCTGGATCTGCCAGGAATTTTCGCTCCAGGCGCCAAACAAATCGCGGACGGATTCGAGAAAATCGCCGTCGTCGTCCACGAACAAGACCTGATGCTGCACTGGGTTTGCTTTCACGCTGCTTGACGAATTTGCCGGTGACGAGCTTGAAAAACAAGCGGCGAATCAATTTAGCGGCGTCCTTTTTTTTACGGATGCGGTGTTCTCCGTCAACCGGCGTTTGGAAATTTTCCGGCGCGCCTGCTGGTGCGGTCCGGGCCAGTCTCCCGCCCTTGCGGGCCGGTGGCGGCCGGCGGCGACGCGGGCGGGTGGCGTGGGCGCCCGTCGCGGTCGCCGGCCCGCCCGCCCAAACCGGCGGCGCGGTCACGCTTGCAGTGCGGGCATTTAATTAGTAAGTCAACCGCGTGCAAGGCCATCATCCGACCCGAAATCTGACCGCATGGCTGGCGGCGTTTTTTCTGGCCGCGCTGGGCGCGAAGCTGTGGACGATCCAGATTTACGGGACGGGAATTCCCTATTGGGATCAATGGGACGAGGCGCGCCTGTTTTTCAAACCCTGGCTCGAAGGTAATCTGACGTGGCGCGATTTTTTCATCCCGCACAACGAGCACCGGATTTTTTTCACGCGGCTGCTCGACTTGCTGGAGGTGAAGCTGAACGGCCAGTGGGACCCAATGTTGCAGATGGTGGTGAATGCGTTCATCCATGCCGCCTACGGCTGCGCGCTCGCCCTGCTCATCTGGCGGTTCACCGGGCGCAAACACGCCGGGCTGATCTGTTTTTTGCTGCTGCCATTTTTTGCGCTGCCGTTCGCCGCGGAAAACACCGTCCACGGATTCCAGTCGCAGATGTATTTCCTGAATATTTTTTCGCTCGTCGCCATGGTCGGGCTGGGTTTCGGCAAACCGTGCGGCGGCGTCTGGTTTTGCGGACTGGCGGCGGCGGGGCTGGCCATCTTCACCATGGCCTCCGGTTTTCTGGCGGCGGCGGCGGTGGTCGGCCTGGTCGCGCTGCGGGTGCTCAAGGAACGCAGCGTCACGCGCGGACAAGTCCTGACGGTTCTCTGCGGACTGGCGGTGATCGCCCTGGGCTTCGCGGTGAAAGTCTCGGTGGCGCAGCACAAAAATCTTCAGGCGAAAACCTTTTTGGATTTCGGCGGCGCGCTGCTGGGAAATCTCGCGTGGCCGTTCAGCGGACAGCCGGCGATGGCGGTGCTGCTCGGCCTGCCGCTGGCCATGGTCGCCGCCAGATATTTCCAGCCGGGCCTGAAAAATCCGCGCGCGGCGGAATTCGTTTTGACCTTTGGCCTGTGGGGTTTTCTGCAGGCGGCGGCGCTGGCTTACGGTCGCGCGAACCTGGCCGACAGCAGCCGCTATCTCGACACGTTGAGCACCCTGCCGATGGCGGGAGTGGCCGGCCTTTTTGTGCTGGCGGACAACGTGGAGTTCCGCCGGTTCCCGCAGAAGCTGGTGACGGCGCTGGTGATTTTGTGGGCGGGCATTTTGCTGGCCGGCCTGTGCCAGAGTTCGCGCACGGTCACGGCAAATTATCTGCAATGGAGCCGCATGTGGGGCCTGCTGGAAACGGAAAACGTCCGCGCCTTCATCGCCACCGGCAATGCGGGCTGGCTGAAAAGCAAAATGTCCCTGGCCGTGCCGTATTGGAATTCCGACTGGCTCATTGACCTGCTGCGGCAGCCGAAAATTCTTTCCCTCATGCCGCCGGACGCGCGCCCGGCGCTGAAGCTGGAGCCGGACGCTTCATCCGACGCGCAATTTATTTTGGACGGCTATGCGCCCGGCCAGCCGAAACAGGAATTCACCGTGGCCTGGGGTGATTACGCGACGAACCACCCGGCGGCGGCCCGGCATTTTGTGAGCCAACCAATTTCCGCCCGCCTGCCAAAACTGATGGTGCAACTGGGGTGCGGCGCGGACACGAACGGCATCTCGGTGCAGTTGGTGGAAGCGTCCGGCCGCGTCACCGGACTGCGCCCGGAAATTTCCGGGCGCTGGCAGACGCTCATCGTGGACGCCCCGCCAAATCCGTTCCGGCTCGAAATCAAAAATCAAAATCCAAACTCGTGGATCGCCGTCGGCGAAATCAAGGAGCTGGGCCGGTTTTCTTTTTTTGCGCAACGCCTGCTCGACCACGCCGTTCTGGTTTTGTCCGCCGGGCTGGGTCTCTGCATCATCCTGGCCGGCGCCGCCATGAGCCGGGCCGGCCTCAAACTCGGCCACGAAGGCTTCGTCTGGCTGCTTGTTTTAATGGTCGTCCTGCTCGCGCTGGCCGGCGTCTGGTCGTGGCGCAGTTTCAATGCCGCCGAATATGCCTGCGCGCTCCATAAAAAATGGGCCGTGGAATTCTCCGCCGTCGGCCATCCCGGCCGCGCCGAACTGCACCTGCGCGAAGCCCGGTGGCTGCAACCAGACGACGCCGAGGCCAGAAAAGAACTTGGCATCCTTCAAGCGCGCGGGGTCAAAGAGCCGTTGCCGGAGAAACTGCCATGACGGCCGGCCCCAAACCTGATTCACCGAAAATATTCACCGCGTGGCTGGCGGCGTTGTTCCTAGTTGTGCTCGGCGCAAAACTCTGGGTTGTGCAGATTTTCGGTTCGGCCTTGCCGCTGTGGGATCAGTGGTATGAAGCCGAAACTTTTTTCCGCCCGTGGCTGGAAGGCCATCTCACCTGGAAAGATTTTTTTGTCCCGTCCAACGAACATCGGATTGTCTTTACGCGCCTGCTGGACATGGGCGGCATTGCGCTGAACGGGCGCTGGGAACCGCTGCTGCAGATGACGGTGAACGCCTTCATCCACGCGGCTTTCGTCGGCGCGCTGGCGTCCGGCCTCTGGCATTTTCTCGGGCGCAAAAGCGGCTGGCTCGTCTGCTTTCTGCTCGCGCCGTTTTACGCGCTGCCCTACGCCGCCGAAAACACCATCTGGGCCATCAACTCGCAGCAGTATTTCATGAGCCTCTGCGCGCTGGCCACGCTCGCCGGTCTTGGTTTCGGAAAACCCGGCGGCGCGCGCTGGTGGCTCGGGCTGGCGGCGGCGTTCGCGGGCCTGTTCACGATGGCCTCCGGATTTCTCGCGGCGGCGGCCGTGGGCGGGCTGATGGTTTTGCGCGCGCTCAAAAACCGGCGAATTGAAAAAGCAAGCCTGTTCACGTTCGGCTTGTGCCTCGTCGTCGTCGCGCTGGGCGCCGCGTTGAACGTCTCGATGCCCGGCGACCTCCCGCTGCGGGCGCACACGCCGCTGGAATTCCTCGCCGCCTTCGCGCGCAACCTTGCGTGGCCGTTCATCGCTAATCCAAAACTGATGTGCCTCGTCATGCTGCTGCCGCTGCTGCTGCTCCTCGGTTTTTATTTCCGCAAACAATTTGCGGAGCCGCGCGCGGCGGAATTTCTGCTCCTGCTCGGCCTGTGGAGCGCGCTGCAGTCTGCCGCCATCGCCTTTGGCCGCGCGAACTACGGCGACGGCTTCCCCGCCAGCCGCTACCTGGACGTGCTGAACATTTTTGTCATCGCCGGAATTTTTGCGGCGCTGCTGCTGCTGCGGTCGTGGACACGCGGCAGATTTTCAAAACAGCTCGCGCCGCTGCTGCCGCTGGTTTTCGCCGGCGTCATTTTTTTCAACCTCGGAAAAATCTCGCAGCTCGTGGTGGAGCAGCTGTTGACGCCGACGCGCCTGATGAATCTTGTGGCCGAGGAGCGTGTGGAAACGTTCATGGCCACCGGCGATGAGCGGGAACTGTTTGAAAAGCCCACCGTGCGTCCTGATCCCAAGGTGATCCTCGGCATTTTGCAGAATGAAAAATTGAAGCCCGTCATGCCTTTGTCGTGCCAGCCGCCCGCCGTCCACGCGGCGCCCGGCCGGCTCATGGCCGCTGTCATTTTTCTGCTGCAAAATGCCACGCTGATTTTATCCGCCGGGCTGGGATTATTTCTCGTGCTCGGCGGCTTCGGGCTGGCGCGTGGAGCCTTGGGTTTTCCGCGCGAAAATCTCACGGGCGTCATCGCGCTGCTCGCCGTCCTGACCGCGCTGGGATTTGTCTGGTCGCGGAGTTCCATCAGCCGCAAATCCGTCGAGTTTGATCTCCAGTGCCGGCTCGTCGCGCATTTCCAGGCGGAGAACAATCCCGTCCGCGCCGCCATCCACGAACGCAAGGCGGAAGCGTTGAAGCACTGAAGCGGCGGCGCGCAGTTCAAAAAACATCGCGTCGCGCGCCAGCGTGTCTTGGACTGCGCCCGTCCTCCGTAGCACTGCGGAGGGTGGAGTGGCAGAAGGGGAACGGGGCTGACGCCGCTTTCGATTGGAACTGACGTGTGCGGTTGGGAGTTGGAGGTTGGACGTTGAATGTTGAATGTTGAATGTTTCCCCACGTCCCCCAAAGCGGTGTGTGCCCCCAGCCCCTCACCCACCGCAGTCCAAGACGCTCCGCGCAATTCGGAAATCATCGGGCCACGCGCCAGCGGCTTGAACTTTGCCAGCCGCGTTTTGTGGGGATCCGGCCGCTCCTAATTGTGAACAGCGCGGGCCAGTGCGGGGCGGATGATCGCGGCGCGCACGTCAATTTCCTTGTTCCACAAAACTTTCCAGAGCGCGCGCGTTTTGGCAAACATGTCGCCGCGCGCCGTTTCCTCGTCGAACTTCGGGCGATACAAGTCCACGGCTTTTTGCAGATGTTTGATTAGTTCCGATTCCGTTGGATGACCGGTCTTGGAGATGACAAGCTTGAACGCTTCCACGTCTTTTTCTTCGAGCCGCTGGAGTTTGCTTGCCAGCGTATCAAGCAGCTTTCCAGTGTTCGCATTCCAGTCTGTGTTTTCCCATCTGATTTCACGAATGGCTTGATCAATCAATTGTGGTGTGACGCCCGTGTCTTCTGCCAGCTTGCGCCCCAGCGCCACGTCGCGGGCCGTGAGCGTGCCCGCCTCCTCGCGCAGCAGAATTCGCGCGGCGATGCGCGACTTGCGCCAGCAGGTGTCATAACGGGCTTCGCCGTTCTTTCTCATGGTTAGTGGATACCGCAGCCGTGCCGCGCCGTCAAACCGAAAGCCGTCCGTTCACTGGGTGCATCTTGACACTGTTCTTAAATTGTAGGGGCGGCGATGAATTTACCCTTGTCCCGGACAGGCTGGAAGCGCTGTCCTACGTTGGCGGCGAAGCCG
>JAYVCM010000132.1:0-4261 GCA_043749955.1 Limisphaerales bacterium
TTCCGAGTTGCGCGTCGGGCGTTGCCTTGGAGGTTGGGCGTTGGAAGTTGAATGTTCGGCGTTTCCCAGCCCGGGGGGCAAACGATGACCACGCCCGCCACCAGACATTTTCGCGCCGAGAAATTTGACTTCTGGTCGTTCTTCTTCAGCGGCCTGACCGGGCTGGCGACGCTGTTCATCCTCGGCATCCTCGCGACGATTCTGGTGAACATCATTTACAACGGCTGGAGCGGCCTCTCGTGGCATTTCGTCTCGACGATCCCGAAAAAAGATTTCTTCGACGCCAAGACCACCGGCGTGCTGCCGATGATCGTCGGCACGGCGTTCCGCGTGATTGTAATGACCATCTTCGTCATTCCCATCGGCGTCATCACCGCGATTTACCTGACGGAATACGCTTCCAACACGTCCATCATCACGCGCATCATCCGCGCCGCCGTCAACAACCTCGCGGGCGTTCCGTCCATCGTCTTCGGTCTGTTCGGCCTCGGATTTTTCATCAACTTCGTCGGCAAACACATGGATGCCGTGCTGCACAATCCCAGCGCCGTCTGGGGGCAGCCCGCGCTCATCTGGGCGTCGTTGACGCTGGCGGTGATGACGCTGCCGGTGGTGATTGTCGCCACGGAAGAATCGTTGAAAGCCATCCCGCCCGGCCTGCGCGAAGCGAGCCTCGCGCTCGGTGCAACCAAACTGGAAACCATTTTGCGCATCGTGCTGCCGCAGGCGCTGCCCGGCATCATGACCGGCGGCATTCTCGCCGTGAGCCGCGCGGCGGGCGAAGTCGCGCCGATCCTTTTCACCGGCGTCGCCTATTACATGGCCTCGCTGCCCACTCATTTGAGCGACCAGTTCATGGATTTGGGCTACCATGTTTTCGTGCTGTCCACGCAGTCGCCGAACATCGAGCAGACGCGCCCGATTCTTTACGCGACGGTGCTGGTGCTGCTCATGCTGACGTTCGCGCTGAATTTTGTCGCCATCGTCATCCGCGCCCGGGTGCGGAAAAAACTGCGGGCGCTGGGCTGAAATAAACAAAGCGGAAAAATGCAAATGACATCCGAACAATTTAGAAACGCGCGTCACGCTCTCCCTCTCCGCTCCCGCAGCGGGAGGGGAGAGGGCCGGGGTGAGGTGAGGGTCTTCAGCCGACGGCGTCCAACCACGCCCGCACCCCTCACCCTATCCCTCTCCCCTCGGAGGGGAGAGGGGACAGCAGCGGACGGTTTCGGATTCCAGTCAGCCGTGAGCTTGAAGCCGCGCATTCACCGAATTTGCGTGGTTAAGAATTGAATTTTTTATGGCTGAAACTTTGATGCAAAAATTGACGCCGCAGGCCAGGTCTTCCGCGCCGGCGAAGGCGGTCGACCCTTTCATCCAGATCGAGAACGTCTCGCTGTATTACGGCCCAAGCAAGGCGCTCAAGAACATTTCGCTGAACCTCGCCGAGAAGGTCGTCACGGCGTTCATCGGGCCGAGCGGCTGCGGCAAGTCCACCCTGCTCCGCTGCTTCAACCGCATGAACGACCTCATTGACAACGTCCGCATCGAAGGCTCGCTGAAAATCGGTGGTCACAACATTTACGATGCGAGCGTGGACGTGATTGAACTCCGCAAGCGCGTGGGCATGGTGTTCCAGAAATCGAATCCGTTCCCGAAATCCATCTACGAAAACGTCGCCTACGGCCTGCGGCTGCACGGCGTGAAAAACAAATCCGACCTCGACGACGCCGTGGAGAAAAGCCTCCAGCAAGCGGCGCTGTGGGACGAAGTGAAAGACCGCCTGCACTCCAGCGCGCTGGGTTTGTCCGGCGGCCAGCAGCAGCGTCTCTGCATCGCCCGCGCCATCGCCATCAAGCCGGAGGTGATCTTGATGGACGAGCCGGCGAGCGCGCTCGACCCGCTCGCCACCGCGCGCATCGAGGAATTGATTTTGAATTTGAAAAAAGAGTTCACCATCGTCATCGTGACGCACAACATGCAGCAGGCCGCGCGCATCTCCGACCAGACGGCGTTTTTTTACATCGGCGAACTCGTGGAGTTCGGGCCGACGGGGAAAATTTTCACCAACCCGGCGCAGAAGCGCACGGAAGATTATGTGACCGGCCGGTTTGGCTGAAAACATCATCCTCATGCTCATCGTCTTCCTCATAAATCAGAATTGAGGATGAGGCTGACGAGGAGGATGAGAATGAGAAAAACTATTTATGGAAAATTATTTTGAAGCCGGCATCGAAAATCTGCGCCAGAAACTTTTGGTGATGGCGAGCCATTCCGAAAAGGCCGTCAACGAATCCGTGCAGGCGCTCATGCAGCGCAACCACGACCTCGCCCTGCGCGTGAAAGCGGACGACGACACGATTGACCGGTTCGAGGTCGAGATTGACGAGCTGGCCATCCAGCTTTTGACGAAAGCTCCGCTCGCCAGCAACCTGCGGCTCGTCACCGTGGCGATGAAAATCTCCCAGAACCTCGAACGCATCGGCGACGAGGCGAGCAAGATTGCCAAGCGCGCCCGTGATCTGTCGCAGGAACCGCCGGTGAAAATAAATTTGGATTTGCCCCGCATGGCCACGCTCGCGCTGGGCATGGTCAAGGACGCGCTCGACTCGTTTGTGCAAAAAAATTCCGCCGCCGCCCGCGCCATCATCCCCCGCGACAAGGAAGTGGACGCGCTCAACAAGCAGATTCACGCCGCGCTCGCGCAGCACATGATGGAGAATCCCGACACCATCGCCCGCTGCCTGCACTGGATCGTCGCCGCCAAAAGCCTCGAGCGCATCGCCGACCACGCCAAGAACATCGCCGAGGAGGTCGTCTATCTCTGCGAGGCGCAGGACATCCGGCACGCGCACTAAATCCGTAATTCCAGACCGGCTTAAAGACCAGAAAAAAAAAGCGCGCTGGCATCCAGCGCGCTTTTGTTTTCAGATGGTTTTAATTTTTTCCGGCAACCTCACGCGCGGCGTTGAGTTCCGTTTTCACTTCGGCGAATTCTTTCTGGAACGCCTGGCTCTGCTTGAGTTCGCGCACGATGGCGCGGGCCAGTTCCCGGCCGGCATAGATGTCCGCAGGATAATGCCGCGCGATCTGCACGCGATGCCAGCCCATCAGATCGGCGTGCGCCAGGATGGCGTCGCGCTGCCCGGGCAAAATTTCCGCGAGCACGAGCGCAAGGCTGGTGGCTTCCGTTGAATGGCCGCTGGGATAGCCGAAACTTTTCTCCAGCTTGCCGTTGGCCAGTGACGGATCCGTCGTGAACGGGCGCGGCTCGTGGAAAAAATCCTTGCCCTCGTCCGTGACCGCCTCGGCGTCCTTCTGGACTTTTTCAAAAAACGCGGCGGTCTTGGGCAGGTTGGTTTCAACAAAATAACTGCCGACGGCGTCGGTGTAGTTGAAGACAGAAAATTTCTTTTCCGCATACGCGGCGTTCTTGTCCGCTTCGCTGGCCGCGTGATAGACGGCGCGGACGGTTTCCATCGCGGCGGCGCGTTCCGCCTCGGCGCTGGGCGGCGGCGGCAAAACATCGGCGGCGTGGATTTGTCCGGCGGCAAGAAAACTAAACGCGACGGCTTTGGCCGCGTGGCTCGGTTGCGACATCGTGTCGTCCAGCGCGCGTAACGACGCGGTGGTGAACAACCCGATTACGGCGGCAGTAAAAATGAGGCGATGAAGATTCATTTGAAAAATTTTAGGATGGTTGATTTCAAGGAACCACGTGGCCGTCTGCCGTCCAGACGATGTCGGGACGGCCGGCATCGGCGGCCTGCTTGCCGGCGGCGTTTTGTTGCGCGACGACATAATTGTATTTGTGGGCGGCGGCGTGTCCGTCCATGAAGCTGATGTTGCCGAGGCCATTGTGCCGGCCCGAAAAACGCGTGGTGTAGCACTGCGGGCTGCCGAGCGTGGCGGCCTTGGACGCGTCGCCAAAAAACGGCGTGTCATCCGAGCGCATCCGGTTTTCGGAAAATGCGACGGTGCTGGCGGGATAACGGATGGCCGTCAGTTTGAGGGGCGTTTTCACCGGGTCCTGCGGATCAACCCGCTTGGAGTTGATGCCGTAGGAAAACATCGCGCGGTCGTTCAGGTTGATGGTGGACTCGACTCCCTGCGATGCCGCGGTGGGGCACCAGAAAATATTTCTGCCGCTGTTGTAAATTTTCTGCGTCGAGTTGACGGCCACGAGATAGAGCGGGTCGGTGTGGATGTAGGGCGGCAGCGCGTTGAACCATGCGTCGCGACCGTAGGCGGTGCCGTTGGC
>JAYVCM010000133.1:0-3346 GCA_043749955.1 Limisphaerales bacterium
TCTGGGATTTTTTCACGATCCGCAAAAGCCGTTTCAAACCGGACGCTGCGCTGAACAAAATGTTTCTCGGCCGGAAAGTCCAGAAAGTTCCCGCCCGCACCTACGGCAAACTGTCGCGCAACGACACGGGCGAACTCAACTTCAACTACCGTCCGTGGCTCGTGCTGCCGTCGCGCAAACTGGTTTTGCCCGCCGGCCAATACGAAGCCGGACGCGGACTGTTTTATTCGGAAATAATGAAGCTCGAAGACGGCAGCCCCAAGACCATCATCCTGCTGCCGCCGCGCTATCTCGGCCACGAGGAAGAAGTCGCGAAGATTTATCATTTTGAAGGCACGCGCGATGTCGGCCTGCTCGCCGCGTGGGCATGGTTCAAGAGTTTGTTCAGCAGCAAGCCGGCGGCGGCGTGAACTGACCGCATCGTTTCCTTTGATCGAGCCGGATGTTTTTTCAATTCACGTCCGCGCACCGGCCATGGGCACAATAGCCGCGTGAACCTGATGCAGCGCGCACACTGGGATTCCGGCTTGCATTGCCGGCGGATTGGATTTCCAATGCCCGCAGTTCAAACCGCCACGCCCAACGAAAGGAAATCATTATGGAACCATGGCCTTTAATCATCCTGCTGGTCATTGCTCTTCCTCTCGCTTTGGCCATCTGGCTGATCGTGCGTGCCGTCAGTGCCCGCCGCCGCATTGACGAACTCGCGCGCCGGGTGGACGACCTGCAAATTCAAGTCGTCCGACTGACCAGTCAAAAGCCGGCCGCGCCCGCGTCGGAAACAAAAGCCGCTGCGCCCGCACCCGCCATGCTGTCAGCAGAAATTCTCCTCGATAAAATCTCCCGCCCGCCGGTTCCGGAACCCGATATTTCCATTCCACTGGCAGCCGAACCGACAGCGCCGCCGCCCATCGCCGCGCCTTTGCGTCCACCGCCACCGGAATTTATTCCACCCGTTCCGCCGTTGCGCCCGCCGCCGCCCCGGCCTGCCGCGCCCAAAATCAACTGGGAACAATTCATGGGCGTCAAAGGTTTCGCGTGGCTGGGCGGCCTCGCGCTGTTCCTCGGGGTCGCCTTTTTCATCAAATATTCTTTCGACAACAACCTCATCCCGCCCCAAGTTCGCGTGGCCATCGGCTTCCTCACCGGACTGGGCCTGCTCGTGGGCGGCGTGGTGATGTCGCGCAAAAATTTCCCCGCGCTCTCGCAAACCTTGTGCGCCACCGGGGTGGTGATTCTCTACGCCATCACCTTCGCGTGCCGCTCGATCTACCACTTTGAATTCTTCGGGCCGGTCCCGACGTTCCTGCTCATGGTGCTGATCACCGCCACGGCGTTTCTGCTCGCCGCGCGGCTCAACGCCCTCGTCGTCGCCATCCTCGGCATGTTGGGCGGCTTCCTCACGCCGGTTTTGCTTTCGACCGGCCAGGACAATCCGCTCGGACTCTTCGGCTACATCGCCATCCTCGACGCCGGGCTGATCATCGTCGCGCTGAATCGTCGCTGGTATTTTCTCACCGCGCTGGGCGCACTCGGCACGGTGTTCATGCAAATCGGCTGGGCGGACAAATTTTTCGCCAGTGAAAAATATTTTGAAGGAAATAAAATTTTCATCGCCCTCGCCGTCCTGCTCGGTTTCAACGCGCTGTGGCTCGCGGCGAACTGGTGGGCGAAGCGTTGGAGTTCAAGCTTTAGCTTGCCGGGCGGGGACACGCTAAAGCGTGAACTCCAACCTTATTGGCTCTCCGGCTCGATGCTTTTGCTCGCCGCCGTCGCGCTGGCGTTCACCGCGTTTTTCTTCACGTTCGCACCGCTGGCGCAACGTCCCGTGCTGCTGTTCGGTTTTGTTTTTCTGATTGATCTCGCCGTCGCCGCGCTCACGTGGTTCGACGAAAAAGTGTCGGCCGCCCAGCCGGTCACCGGGCTGGCGGTGTTTGGCCTGCTCGCGATCTGGACCACCGGACATCTGACCAACGAACTGCTCAACGCCGCACTCGCGTTTTACTTCCTCTTCGCCGTGTTCCATTCCGCGCTGCCCGCGCTGCTGCAACGCCGTCGCGGCGCAACCACGGGCGTGTCCGCGCAACTTAATCATTTCTTCCCGCCGCTGGCGCTGCTGCTGGTGCTGGTGCCGATTTTCAAGCTGGCGGAACTCTCCTTCCTCGTCTGGCCGTTCGTGCTGCTGGTGGATCTGCTCGCCATCGTGCTCGCCGTGATGACCGCGACGCTGCTGCCGGTGCTCGCCGTGCTGCTGCTCACGCTCGCCGCCACCGGCGCGCTCATTTTCAAAATCCCGACCGACCTCACCGGACTGCCGACATCATTTTTCCTGCTCGGCGCGTTCGCCGTTTTCTTCGTCGTCGCCACCGCCTGGCTCGTGCGGAAATTCAAACCGGATGTTTTCAAGAACGGATTGAAAATCGGGGGCGACATCAACACCCCGGAAACCCTGGCGGCGTTGCTGCCCGCGAGTTCCGTCGTGCTGCCGTTCCTGCTGCTCATCATGGCCACGCTGCGGCTGCCGCTCGCGAACCCGACGCCGGTTTTCGGCCTCGCCCTGCTGCTCGTCGCGCTGCTGCTGGGTCTGACGCGAATCTTTTCGTTCGAGTGGATGCCGCTCGTCGGACTCATCAGCACCTTCGCCGTCGAATGTGCCTGGCACTTTCACCGCTTCGACCTCACCAACCCAAATGTTCCGCCGACCACGCCGCTGACGTGGTATCTGATTTTCTTCGCCGCGTTCGCGCTGTTCCCTTTTTTGTTTTTGCGAAAATTTGCCGACAAAACTTTGCCGTGGGCCGCCGCCGCGCTGGTCGGGCCGGCGCAATTTCTCCTCGTCTTCCGGCTCGTGAAAATCGCGTGGCCGAATTCTACGATGGGTCTGCTGCCCGCTGCGTTTGCGCTGCCCGCGCTGGCCAGCCTCGTCATCATCTTGAGAGCGCGTCCGAGCCTGGTGGCGGCAGGCACCTTGCCTGCCGTAGAGCCGGGCTTCCAGCCCGGCGGACAAAACGCTGGCAATTCAGAGACGTTGGAAAAATCGGACGCGGGTCCGGGCGGCAAGATGCCGCCCTCTACGGCAGGCAGGATGCCCGCCGCTACGCTGGCGCAGCTCGCGTGGTTCGGCGGCGTGGCGTTGTTTTTCATCACGCTGATTTTCCCGGTCCAGTTCGACCGCCAGTGGATCACCATCGGCTGGGCGCTCGAAGGCGCGGCGCTGCTCTGGCTGTTCCACCGCGTGCCGCATCCGGGGCTGCGGCTCACCGGCTTCGGCCTGCTGGTCGCGGCATTCGTGCGGCTCGCGTTCAATCCCGCCGTGCTCGAATATCATCAGCGCAGCGCCACGCCG
>JAYVCM010000134.1:0-37403 GCA_043749955.1 Limisphaerales bacterium
TCCTTTTAGTTGTTCACCCCTCACCTGCCATAGCCGCTGTCGCTGCTCCCCTCCGAGGGGAGCGGGAGAAGAAGCCGGCGCTCCAGTTTTCCTGTGGCACTTGGCTTTTGGGGGGATTATGATTTCTCCCATGCGCCGCCGAAATTTTTCATCATTGCTGCGTCATGGCTTTGCCGTTGGCCTCCCGGCCTGGCTCCTTTTTTTCTCCGCCCCAAAATCCGCGGCCGCGCCGGTGGATTATCTGGTGGACAAGTGGGACACGGAAGACAACCTGCCGAGCAGCACGGTGACGTCCATCGCGCAGACGCCGGACGGGTATCTGTGGGTGGGAACTTACAACGGGCTGGCGCGGTTTGACGGCGCACGGTTCGAGACGTTTGATCCGGTCAACCAGCCGGCGCTGGGGCAGGCGCGGGTGCAGGCGCTGTTTCTCGACGCGAACGGCACGCTCTGGATCAACACGTTTCGCGGCGGGCTGACGTCGTATCGCCAGGGCGTGTTCCGCAACGAATGGCCGAACCAGCCGGCGTTTGACCTGCACACCACGCTGGTGTCGTCGTCGTCCAACCAGATCACCTTTGTCACGCAGTTCGGCGAGGTGCTGCGGCGCGACCTGGCCGCGACCAATGCCGGCTGGAACATTGCTGCGCCGCCGCCGGAGACGCGGCCGATTTTTCAATGTGCCGACGGCGCGGGGCGGCTGTGGTTTCTGGCGCGCGACCGGCACATTTTACAATTCAGCGATGGCCGGTTCCAGGCGCTGGCGGACGACGGCGGCTTGGCGGGCAGCCGGATTTACACGCTGGTGGCGGATGCGGCGGGAAAAATCTGGGCGGGGGCGGAAAATGAAATTGCCGTTTGGGACGGCCGGCTGTTCCTCGCCATGACGCCGACGAACGGCGCGACGGACATCCAGCCGCAGTCGCTTTTTCCGACGCGGGCCGGGGCGATGTGGGTGCTGGACGGCGAACGGCTGCGCAAAATGTCGGGCCGCGAATGGGTGGCCGAAGCCGCGCCGTGGCGCGGACTGCTGGGCGCGGCCTCGGGCCGCGCGATGGGCGCGCATGAGGATCGTGACGGCGGCTGGTGGTTTAATCATTACGGCAACGGCTTGTTTCACATCACGCCGGAGGGACAGTTTCAGCGGCTGACCTCGCGGGAAAATCTGCCGAGCGACCGCGTGGGCGCGTGGTTCCAGAGCCGTGACGGGGGCGTCTGGGCGGGGGTGGACCACGGCGGGCTGGTGCGGCTGCACGACCGGCGGTTTCAAGTGATCGGCGTGAACGAGGGCCTGCCCGTGCGCACGGCGCTGTCCGTCTGTGAAGATGCGGAGGGTGTGATTTGGATCGGCACGGCGGGCGGCGGCCTGTGCCGCTGGACCAACGGCGTGGTCACGCGTTTCGCCGTCGGCCGGAGCGTGGCGGCGGATTTTGTTTTTGCCATTGCGCCCCGGCCGGGCGGCGGCGCGTGGTTGAGCGCGGCGGCGGGCGAGGACCTTTACCAGTTTCAAAACGGCCAGGTGCGCCGCGCGTCGTGGGAGCTGCACGGCATCAAATCCATGCTGACCGACCGGCGCGGGCGCGTGTGGATGGGGACGAAGAACGGGATCGGTTTTTCCGACGGGAACGAGCGGCATATTTTGGGGACGAATGAAAGCGGCACGTTGCCGGCGGTGCGCGCGCTGGCGGAGGCGCCGGACGGAACGGTCTGGGCGGGCGCGGACAACGGCACGCTGTTCCGCTGCGAACCGGACAAGCTGACCGCGTTCCGGCCGGAGGACGCGCTGGCGGAGCAGCCGATTTATTCGCTGACGGCGGATGCGGAGGGCGTGGTGTGGGCGGGGACGTTTCGCGGCGGGCTGCTGCGTTTCAAAAACGGGGAATTTTCGCGCATCACGGCCAGGCAGGGCTTGCCGGCGGATATCATCAGCCAGATTTTGGAAGACCGGCGCGGGCGGCTCTGGCTCGGCACACATCAGGGAATTTATTGCGTGGCCAAAGCCGCGCTGGACGCCATCGCCGATGGACGGGTCCCGCTCGGAGCGGGACTGGATTATGTGGCCTACGGGCGGCACGACGGTCTGCCCGCGCTGGAATGTTCCGACGGCTACCAGCCCGCGAGCTGGCGCGGCGCGAATGGAAAATTATGGTTCGCCACCGTCAGCGGCGTGGTGGCCATCAACCCGGAGGAAGCCACGGCCAAGTCGCCGCCGCCGCCGGTCATCATCGAGGAACTGCGCGTGGACGGCGAGGTCGTGAAGCTGCACGAGGAGGGAGGAGGGAAGATGGAAGATGGCCCGCGTCCGCGCACTTATCCAGCCTCCAGCCTCCACCCTCCATCCGCTCCCATCCGCATCCCGCCGGGACGCAAGCAGTTGGATTTTCGTTTCACCGCGTTGAGCTTTGACGCGGGCGACAAGGCGCGGTTCCGCTACCGGGTGGACGGGCTGGACACGGACTGGGTGGACGTGGACACGCGGCGGACGTTGCAACTGCGCAACCTCGCGCCGCGCGAATACCGGCTGCGCGTCATCGCCTGCAACAGCGAAGGCGCGTGGAATCTGGACGGCGCGGCGCTGACGTTCGCGGTCCGCCCGTTTTTTTACCAGACGCTGGCGTTCCAGATCATCGCCGGGGTGTTGCTGGTGGCGGCGGTTTCCTTCGGCGTGCGCCGCGCGGCCACGCGGAAATACCGCCGCAAGCTGGCGCGGCTGGAACAGCAGCACGCCATCGAACGCGACCGCGCCCGCATCGCCAAGGACATCCACGACGACGTCGGCGCGGGCCTGACGCAGATCACGCTGCTCACCGAACTCGCGCGCCGCGAACCGGAGCAGACGGACGCGAACCTGGAGCGCATCTCCGATTCCGCGCGCACCCTGACCAAGGCGATGGATGAAATCGTGTGGGCCGTGGATCCGCAGCACGACACGCTCGACGGCCTGGTGGATTACATCTCGGCCTATGCGGAAGATTTTTTGCGCGTGGCCGGCATCCGCTGCCGCATGGATTTCCCGATGAACCTGCCGACGACCCGCGTGGAGGCCGAGCTGCGCTACAATCTGTTTCTCGTCGTGAAGGAGGCGTTGAACAACATCGTCAAGCACGCGCGCGCGGATGAAGTCTGGCTGCGGCTGCACCTCGGCCCGAAATCTTTCACGCTCGCCATCGAGGACAACGGCTGCGGGCTGGGGGCGGACGACGAGTTGCGAGCTGGTGAGTTGAGAGTTGAGGGTTCGGACGCTCAACTCTCAACTCACGGAACTCTCAACTCCAAAGCCGCCCGCCGCCTCAACTCCGGTTCGGGCCTGGAGAACATGAAGAAACGGCTGGCCGCCGTGGGTGGCCGCTGCGAGATCCACAGCGATGCGGGACGCGGCACGCGCGTGGAGATGACCGCCGCCCTCCGCCCTGGGGCATCGCCAGTTATGGCGATTGGCGGCAGTGAAACACCGGGGTAGATTGTGCGCATGACACCACTCCCTTGCCGCCAAGGATTTTTCCCTGCGCCGGACTTTCGCTGCGGTTTTTCAATTCAAGCCGCATGAGCATCTCCGTTTCCATTGTCGAGGACGACGCCCGCGTGCGGGCCAGCCTGTCCCGGCTAATTGACGGCGCCGCCGGCTACAGTTGCGTGAGTAACCATTCCTCCGCCGAGGATGCGTTGCGGGAAATCCCAAAGTTCAAGCCGAACGTGGTGCTGATGGACATCAACCTGCCCGGCATCAACGGCGTGGAATGTGTGCGCCAGCTCAAGCCGCAGCTCTCCGGCACGCAGGTCATCATGCTCACCGTATATCAGAACACGGAACACATCTTCAACGCCCTCGCCGCCGGCGCCACCGGTTACATGCTCAAGCAGACGCCGCCGGACGAGTTGCTCGCCGCCATCAAGGACGTGAACGCCGGCGGTTCGCCCATGAGCGGCCACATCGCGCGGAAAATCGTGCAGTCCTTCCAGTGCGTCGCGGCGGCGTCGCCCGAATCGCAAAGCCTTTCCCCGCGCGAGGCGGAAGTGCTCGCCCTGCTGGCCAAGGGATTTCTTTACAAGGAAATTGCCGAGGCGATGAAAATCACCTACGCCACTGTGCATACCCACATCCGCCACATCTACGAGAAGCTCCATGTGCGTTCGCGGACGGAGGCCGTGGCGAAGCATCTCGGCGAGAGCCGTCCCCGCCCTGCACTGGCCGCATCACCCTGAAACGATTCATCACCAGAACTGGGGATATGATAACTGCCGGAGTGGGCTAACCTTGTCACTTCGCCCCTTTGGTCTTAACTGCGACATGTCCTCGCCTCGTTATTTCTCCCGGCGCAAAAAATTTAAATTATGAAAACCAAACTCGCTCGAATCGTTTCCCGCTCCCTCGGCCTGTGCCTGCTGGCCGGCACCACCGCCCTGCACGCCGCCGACGGCGCCTGGACGACTGATGGTGACGGCAACTGGAGCAACGTCGCCAACTGGAATTCCGGTGCCGGCCCCATCGCCGACGGCAGCGGCGGCACGGCCAGCTTCATCAACCCCATCACGGTAGGGCGCACGGTCACGAGCGACACCGCGCGCACGATTGGCAACCTCGTTTTCACGGGCTCCGCCGCGTTGAACTGGACGCTGACGAATTCCGCCGCGCTGACGTTGGCGACCGGCTCCGGCATCTCCACCATCACCGTCAGCAGCAACACCGCCACGTTCAACGCTTCCGGCGCAGGTCTGGCGGGCGCGCAAACGGTGCTGAAGAATGGCTCCGGCATTCTCTCACTCGCGTGGAACAACACTTACTCCGGCGGCACGGTGATCGGCGAAGGACGGGTGAACTTGGCGACGGTCAACTCCGGGCAGTTCGGCACTGGCAGCATTACCATCACCAACAACTCGATTCTTTCGCTGATTCGCGCCGACACCACCGACTCATCCAGCGTGGTTGGCAGCTTGACGAATGCGCTCGTGGTTCCGGCCGGCCAGACCGCCACGCTTTTGAGCCATCCGCGCGGTTCGATCACTGGCACGCTGACTGGCGGCGGCACTTTGAATTTCCGGGTGAACGCCACGCGCGGTGACTTGAACGGCAACTGGTCGGCTTTCGCGGGGCAGATCAATGTGACTGCCCGCACGGGCGCTGACGATTTCCGTCTGCTCAATGGCAATGGTTTCGGCAATGCCAAATTGAATTTGGGTGCTGGCGTCAATATGCAACAGCAGTTCAATCCTCCGAACACGACCCCCTTTACCACTTTTCAGGGTATCGGTGAATTATCCGGCTCAGGCAATCTTCAAGGTCAACCGGTCAGCGGTCGTTTTGTGAACTGGGTCATCGGCGGCTTGAACACCGACTCGACTTTTTCCGGCCCGATACAGAACAACACGGGCGCTTCGGCGGTCACCAAGACCGGCACGGGCACGCTGTCGTTGAGCGCCAACTCTCCGTTCACGGGCGGGATGCTGGTCAGCACCGGCGCGGTCTATGGCGTCACCGGCGGTTCATTTTCCAATAGTCTCATCACCGTGGCCAGCAACGCGGCCTTTGGCGCGGCGCAGTTCGGTGTGAAAGTGAACAGCGCCGGCGGCCAGTGGACCGGCACCAACCTCGTCCTGCGTTCCGGCTCCGCGCTGGCGTTCAACTTCGGCACGGTCGCGCCGAGCACCACGGTTCCGCCGTTGAAGCTGCTGGGTGGCATCACCTCTACCAACACGGTCACGGTTAATGTGCTGGGCGGCGCGGGTTGGTTGGCCGGCACCAGTTATCCGCTCGCGAGCTACGCCAGCAACTATGTGGGCAACGGCTTTTCCGCCTTCGCTCTCGGTTCGCAGCCGCTGCGGGTTTCCGGCAGCTTGAGCAATGACACCGTGAACAGCCAGATCTGGTATGTGGTTTCCGCCGTCAACACGCCGTTGAAATGGGCGGTGGGCAACGCCAACTGGGACATCGCCACCACCGCCAACTGGCAGGACGCGGCCAATGTCTCTGCGACCTATCAAGAGCAACTCGGCCTCGGCGACCAGGTTTTGTTCAATGACTCGGCCAGCGGTTCTTCGCCCATCACCGTCACGCTGAATACCGGCGTGACGCCGGCCAGCGTGACGTTCAGCAACGTCGCAAAAAATTACATCCTCGCGGGCACGAGCAACATTTTGGGCAGCACCAGCATCACGAAAACCGGCGCCGGCACGCTGACGATTCAGAACACGAATTCCTTCACCGGTGCGGTGAGCGTGAACGGCGGCACGGTGAACTTTTCCAAGTTGGGCAACCTCGGCAACGGGACGGCGATCAATTTCGGCGGCGGCGCGTTGCAGTTTGCGTCCGGCAACACGGCGGACATTTCCGCGCGCACCGTGACCATCAACTCCGGCGGCGCGACGATTGACACGGCGGGCAACAACGTGGCGTTCGCCAGCCGCATCGGCAACAGCGGCGCGGGCGGTTTGACCAAGACGGGCGCAGGCACGCTGACGTTGAACACGAACAGCACTTACACCGGCAACACCACCGTCAGCCAGGGCACGCTGGCGCTCGGTGCGGTCGCGTCGCTGTCCAACAGCGCGGCGGTCACCGTCAGTGCCGGCACCACGCTGGACGCCTCGGCGACGGGCTTCGGTTTTAACTTGAACGGAACCGGCGGCCAGATGCTCGCCGGCAACGGCGCGGTGAGCGGCGCGGTCACGACGGCGGGCGGCGCAAAACTTTCACCGGCCACGAACGGCACCATCGGCACGCTGACGTTCAACAACGATCTCACGCTGAACGGCGGCACGTTCAACCTTGACGTGAACAACGGCAGCCGCGACCTCATCGCGGTCAGCGGCTTCTTGAACTTGAACGCCACCGTGAGCGGCACGGTGCAGATCAATGCGCTCGCGTTGCTGACGCTCAACAGCACGAACAAAATTTTCCAATACCCGGCCGGGCAGTTGACCGGCGGCGGCGTCAGCACGTTGTCGCTCGCGGTCAGCGGCGTGGCGCAGTCGGGTCGGTTGCTCACGCTCGACAATTCGGTGGACGGTGAAATTGACCTCGTGGTTCACGCCGCGCCCGCAAACAACCTGACCTGGTTCGGCGACGGCGGTGCCAATGCCTGGGATGTCAGCAGTGCCAACTGGACGGGCGCGACCAACATTTACAGCGACGGCGACAACGCGAACTTCACTGACGCTGGCGCGGCCAATTCGCCGGTGAACATTTCGCCGTCCGCCGTGACGCCGAACTCCGTGACCTTCAACGCCACGCTGCCTTACACCATTACCGGCGCGAAAATCACCGGCCCGGCCACGGTGACCAAGACCAACTCCGGCACGGTGATTCTCGCCAACGTCGGCAACGATTACGGCATGACGGTCATCAAGGCCGGCACGCTGCAAATCGGCGACGGCAGCACGGCGGGAACTGCCATCGGCCAGGGCACGGTCACAAACAACGCGTCGCTCATCTTCAACCAGCCGGACAATTCGCAAGTCCTCGGCGACATCAACGGCACGGGCAGCCTGGGCAAGCAGGGCGCGGGAACATTGACGCTGCTCGGCAACAACACTTACGCCGGCGCGACCACGGTTGACACCGGCGTGTTGTCCATCGGCAGCGGCGGCACGGGCGGCACGCTGGGAGCGGCGGCGGTCACGCTCTCCACCGGTGGCACGCTGGATCTCAACCACAGTGGAACTTACACGCTGGCCAACACGATTTCGGGTGACGGCGTTTTGAAATTTGACGGCGCGGCGACCGTGACTTACGGCAGCGGGAAGAGCTACCTCCAGAACACCTACATCAACAACGGCGTCGTGAAACTTTCCGCCGCGAATGTGATTCCCAGCGGCGGCAGCACGACCGGCTGGCTCATCCTGGATGGCGGCGCAAGCACGGCGGGTTCGCTGGACTTGAACGGCGTCAACCAAAGTGCGAATGCGCTCTCCGGTTTGGGCGGCGCGGTGCAGGGCCGGATTTACAACAACGGTTCCGGTTTGAACACGTTGACGCTCGGCACGATTGCCAGCACCACTTACGCGGGATTGATCCTGAACAACACCAACGGCGGCGGCGGCGTAGTCGCGCTGACCGTCAACGGCGACGGCTCGCTCACCACCGCGCAAACCTTGAGCGGCGCGAACAGTTACACCGGCCCGGTGCTCATCAACGGCGGCAGCGTCATCATGGGCGGCGGCATCGGCACGGTCGGCCAGCAATCCATCGGCACCGGCGCCATCACGCTGACCAACGGCGGCAGCTTGCAGATGAATGGCTACGGCAACGCCACGCAGTCGGGAAATTTTGTGAACAATATTTTGGTTCCCGCCGGCACCATCGGCAATTTGAAAACCGTGGGGCGCGGCAATTACACCGGCAGCGTGACGGTTCACGGCACGTTGAACCTGACCACGAGCTACATCCGCAGCACGCCGGGCGGCGACTGGTCGGCTTCGGATGGCCAGATCAACATCATTGCCGGAACGTTGGGCGGCGATGTCTATCTCAACAACGCCGGGAATATTAATTGGGGCACGGCGGCGGTGGACTTGGGCGCGGGCGTGGCGGTTTATAATTCGGCGAACACGGGCGTGAATGGCAACACTTTCACCATCGGCGAGCTCACCGGCACGGGCAGCATCTCGGATACTTCGGCGGGCACGGCGGGTCGCGTGACAACGTATCAAGTGGGCGGTCGCAACACCTCGGCCACCTTCGCAGGAACTATTTTTAACCGCACGCGCATCACGGCCATCAACAAAGTCGGTTCCGGTTCGTGGACGTTGAACGGCACGGACAGCTACACGGGCGCGACGACCGTGAGTGGCGGCTCGCTGATTGTTGGGCCGAGTTCGTTCATGACGGCCAGCACGCTGATCACGGTCAACAGCGGCGCAGTATTGGACGTATCGAGCTACGCCGGCCTCACGTTGGCGGCGAACCAGACGCTTGCAGGCAGCGGCGTCGTGACCGGCGCGGTCGTGGCGGTGGTGAGCGACATCCTCAGCCCCGGCGTCGGCACGTTGCCGGGAACCTTGAGCTTCTCCAACAACCTCACGCTCACCGGCGATTTCGTGACGAACAATTTTAATCTGTCCAGCGACCCGACGGGCATCAGCAAGACCAACAGCCAAGTGGTGGTTGCGGGCGACTTGAACGTGACCGGCTCAAACATCGTCACCATCAATGCGCTGAACTCGATCTTGGGCGCGGGCAGTTACACGCTGTTCAAATTCAGCGGCGTGCTGATGACCAACGGCGTCGCGGCGGGCGCCGGCACGCTGGAAAATAATTTCAACGCGGGCGGCGCGTTCCCGGCGAACGCCCACGTCTCGCTCACGTTCAGCAACACCGGCAGCGCGGTCGTGATGATCGTGACGCCGAACGGAAACAGCCTCGTCTGGCAGGGCGGCGTGTTCGGCACGGCCACGAACAACTGGGATTTGAACTTGAGCACCAACTGGCACGCCGGGGCGACGACGACGAACTTCCTGAACTATGACAGCGTGACGTTCGACAACACCGCGACGAACTTCACCGCCGTCGTGGCCGGCACGCTTGCGCCGGGAGCCATCACGGTCGGCTCGACGAACGCGTTCACGTTCTCTGGCACGGGCAAACTCACCGGCACCACTGGCCTCACGAAGACCGGCACGAATGTTCTGACCCTCAGCAACACCGGCGGCAATGATTACACCGGCACGGTGACGATCAACAGCGGCACGGTGAAAGCCGGCTCGGCCACCGCGCTCGGCGCAACAAATGGCGCGACGGTCATCAGCGGCACGGGCGCGCTGGATGTCGGCGGACAAAATCTCGGCGCGGAATCCGTCACGGTTTCCGGCTCCGGCCTCGGCGGCGCGGGCGCGATTCAGAACAGCGGCGCGGCGGCATTGAATGCGCTCCAGTATGTCACGCTCGCGGGCGACACCACGTTCGGCGGCACGAACCGCTGGGACATCCGCGCGAACACCAACGGCATTTTGGCTGGAAATAATTTTGCTCTGACCAAGACGAGCGCGAATGACATTTATTTCGTCGGCCTCGGCAACACCGCGCTCGGCAACCTTCACATCGAACAAGGACGCATCGGTGTCCAGGACAGCACCCTGCTCGGCACCGGCGGCACGCTGACGTTGTTCGCCGGTTCTGGTTTGGATTTGTGGAACAACAGCGTGACCAACACGAAAGCGATTTCGCTGACCAACGCCACGGTTTCCAGCAGCAGCGGCACGAATGTTTATGGCGGCACAATTAATTTGAACGGCTCTGGCACGTTCACCGCCACCACGCCGCTGCAATTGAACGGCGCGCTGGCAGGCTCGGGCGGCCTCGTCAAAAACGGCGCGTCACCGCTCACGCTCACGGCGGCGAACACTTACTCCGGCACCACCACGATCAGCAACGGCTCGCTCGCGCTCGTCGGCACGGCCTCGATTGCCAGCAGCACGGCGATTGAAATTGAGGCGGGCGCGGTGCTCGATGTCATCGGTCACACCGGCGGCTCCATCACGCTGGCTTCCGGCCAGACCTTGCGCGGCAACGGCACGGTCAGCGGCAGCGTCAGCGCACCGGCGGGCAGCACGGTTTCGCCCGGCGTCGGCGGCATCGGCACGCTGACCATCACGAACACCCTCACGCTCGGCGGCACGACGCTGATGGAGGTCAATCATGACGTGGTGCCCACACGCGACCAGCTTGTGGCGACGAACATCGGCTTCGGCGGCACGCTCACCGTGGTCAACACCGGCTCGGCGCTGGTGCTGGGCGACTTCTTCAAATTGTTCGTCGGCGCAAACTCCGGTTCGTTTGCGATCACCAATTTGCCCGCGCTCGATCCGGGGCTGGCTTGGACGAACACGCTCGCGTTGAACGGAACCATTTCCGTCGTCGCCGGCCCGTCGGTCAACACGGCTTCGACGAACATCACGTCCGTCGTGAACGGCGGCAATTTGGAATTGAGCTGGCCGGCGGATCACACCGGCTGGAAATTGCAGGCGCAGACCAACACGGTGGCCGACGGACTCGGCAACAACTGGGTGACGATCCCCGGCACGGACACGGTGAATCATTACACGAACACGCTTGACCCGGCGAAGGGTTCCGTGTTCTACCGCATGGTGTATCCGTGATTTGAAATCACCAATCCCGCGCCAGAAAACTGGCGCGGGATTTTTTTTGTTTCCGTTGAAGCCGAAGAAGTGACGTGCAATAACCACTCAAGATGTTCTGTAGAAAAATCCGAACCAACGGGCTGATGCCGAGGTTCCCCCTCATCCGCCCTGCGGGCACCTGCTCCCCCACCGGGGGAGCAGGCTGGGATGAGGGGGCACGGTTCGCCCAACGCGCGCTGCCGGAATAAATGTCGCCCGGTTTTCTAAAAAAAATTCACCGAACCAAAATGAAAAATAAAATTACACGCCTCGGCGTCTTCACCGCGCTCGCCATTTTTTTGTCCGCGCCGCCGCTTCACGCCGCGGTGGACACCTGGTCCGCCTCGCCCGGCACTTGGGACGTGGGCGTGACGACGAATTGGAACGGCGGCGCATCCGTGTTCAACAACGGCGACAGCGCCATCTTCAGCAACCTCGGCGCGGCCGGTGCCGGCGCGAGCGTGGTGACGATTGTTGGCACGGTGCAGCCGGCGGCCACCACCGTCTCCGCGACGGCTGCCAACGTGAACTATACCTTCAGCGGTTCCGGCGTCATCGGCGGCACAGGCGCGTTGCTCAAGACCGGCGCGAGCACGCTGACCATCAACACCACGAACAGTTACAGCGGCGGCACAACCATCGGCGGCGGCATCGTGCTCGTGACCAACACGGCGGTCGGCCAGTTCGGCACCGGCAGTATCACGCTCACCAACGGCGGCGCGCTCACACTTTATCGCGCCACGACCACGGACGACGGCAGCACCATCGGCACACTGACCAACGCCTTGATTGTCCCGACCGGCCAGACGGGAATCATTTCCAATTCGCCGCGCGGAAACATCAGCGGATCGCTGACCGGCGGCGGCACGTTGAATTTCCGCGCCAACGCCTCGCGCGGCGACATCAGCGGCAACTGGTCGGCCTTCACTGGGCAGATCAATTTGACGGGCGTCACCGGCGGCAATTTCCGCTGCTTGAACGCCGCCGGCTACCCGCTGGTGAAAATGAATCTCGCCAACGGCAGCGCGCTGGGCAACCGCGTGGCGGGCGCGCCGGTGATTCCGATTGGCGAACTTTCCGGCGACTTCAACTCCAGCCTCATCGCGCCGAACACGGGCAACGAAAGTTTGAGCGTCATCTGGCGCGTCGGCGGTCTGAACACCTCGGCGACGTTCAACGGAAATATCACCGGCGCGACCGGCCTCATCAAGGAAGGCGGCGGCACTTGGACGCTGGGCGGCACGAACATCACGTTCACAAACACGACGACGGTGAGCGCCGGCACGTTGACGTTGACCAATACCAGTTCCGCAACCTTGACGAACAGTTCGGTCATCACTGTCAATGCCGGGGCGACCTTGAACCTGGCTGGCCCGGTAAAGGAATTAAATATCGTCAGCAACCAGACGTTGAAAGGCGGCGGCGTCATCGGTATCGCGTCCGTGACCGTGACCACCGGCGGCACGCTTTCGCCCGGTGATGGTGTGGGCACGCTGACATTGTCCAACAACACTGTCAGTTCCAGCGGCACCATTCTCATGGAACTCAACCGCACCAATTCGGGGGCGACGAACGATCAGCTTGCTGCCATCACCATCACCATCAACGGTGGTAAACTTATCGTCACCAACCTCGGCCCGGATTTGCGAGCGGGGGATAGTTTCAAATTATTCAGTGTGGCGATTGGTGGAAGTGGTTTCACCACTGTGAATTTGCCGACCAATGCCGCGAGCGGCGTCAGTTACACTTGGACGAACAAGCTGACGTTGGATGGAACCATTCAAGTCCTCACTGCCACCGGCGGCGTGAACACCAACGCGACCAGCCTCACCAGCGTGGTGACGGGAACACAGCTCATCCTGTCCTGGCCCGCCGATCACATTGGCTGGCGTTTGCAGGCGCAGACGAATTTCCTGTCCACCGGCCTTTACACCAACTGGGTGACGATCCCCGGCACGGAAACGGGCAATCATTACACGAACACGCTCAACCCCGCCAACGGCTCGGTGTTCTACCGCATGGTTTATCCGTAATCTGAAGCCGCAAAAAATTCACGCGCGCGGTCTGGCGACAGACCGCGCGCTTTTTTTTCGACCACGGTGGATGATTGGGGATTGATACCATTTCCCAATGACAAACGGCAGCTTGGCGGCTGGTAGGGCGGCGCTGCCGCGCCGCTTCCCCGCAACAACGGTGATTCACGTCAGCGTCGCGGCAGCGACGCCCTACCAACGCACCGATTGTTTTTGAGAAATGGTATGAGTCTCGTCACCTCGACTCCTGCAAATATGGCAGTTCATTTTTACATTGGCACACGGCGGTTCACCCCAAAGAGCCGGCCGTCCCGCTCCGGGCGGGACACCAGCGTCTGGGAATATGCCTGGGTCAACATGAACCTAAAAAGCCGCTGTTGAGTTGCCACAAAAAAGCACAAAGAGCACAAAAAAATTACTGGCTTTAGAGATTTTGAAAGCGGATGCCGCTGCACCTGCCGGGGGAGGCAAATCCGGGCGCGCGAATGCAGTCAAAGCCTTTATCTTTGCGCCTTTTGTGCCGCTTCGTGGCCAGTTCAACTGCGGAATTTAGGATGAATTCGTGGTTTCAACCCGTCCGTTTGGGCTTTTGTCTGGGAAATGTTTCAACCTAAAAGCCGCAGTCGAATTGCCACGAAGAGGCACAAGCGGCACAAAACCGAGGAACCAAGCGAAAGCGACATTTCGCGGAAGACTCACCCGCCGGGCGAATCGTTTCACCGCCAAACCAAGCGGGCTGGACTCAATCTCTTTGCGCCTTTTGTGCCGCTTCGTGGCTGATTCAACTGCGGTTTCCAGGCTCAAGCCGGCCCGGAAGAACTTTTCCCGCCGAGTTGAATGACCATCCCTTCGCGCGCGGCATCCACTTTCATTTTCCCCTTCGCCTTCTTCACCAGCCTGCGCGCGTAGCTCACGAACGAGTCAATTTTTTGGTCGTCGTGGTCGGGGTCGTGGTGGAAGAGGATGAGCTGCTTCACGCCGGCCTTGAGCGCGAGCGCCACGGAATCGTCCAGGCAGCCGTGGCCCCAGCCGACGTGTTTTTTGTATTCGGCGGAATCGTATTGGGAATCGAGGATGAGCACGTCGGCGTCGCGCACGAATTCAATCATGTCGCGGTCGTCGCCGCCCTTGCGCGGCTCGGTGTCGGGGAAAAAACAGATGATGCCGTCAGGTGAAAACAGCCGGTAGCCGACGGTGACGCCGGGATGGTTGGCGCGCAAGGCCCGGCCCAGCGTGGCGCCGACGGAAAAACTGTAGTCGCGCAGTTCCTCGATCTCGATGTTGCTGGGCAGCTTGGAGAACGGCACGGGAAAGTAGGTGCTCTCCATCTGGCCGGTGAGCGCGGCCACGAGGCCTTTGCGCGCGCCTTCGCTGCCGAGGATGTGCAGCCGGCAGCGGGATTCGTAGATCGGCGCGAAGAACGGCAGGCCCTGGATGTGATCCCAGTGCGTGTGCGACAGGAGCAGGGTGAGGTTGAGCGGCTTCTTTTTGAATTCGGCCAGCAGCGACATGCCGAGTTTGCGCAGGCCGGTGCCGGCGTCGAGGATGATGATGTCCGCGCCACAGCGGATTTCCACGCAAGTGGTGTTGCCACCGTAATAGACGGTGCCAACGCCCGGCGTGGGAATCGAGCCGCGGACGCCCCAGAACTTTATTTGCGTGGCGCTTTTGATGCCGCAACTTTAGCGCAGGTGATGGGGAAAATGAAAATGAAATTTTTCGGGAATTGCGGTTTTTACATTGAGCCGAAAACGGAGAAGAAGTTGAAAGGCTGGCCGGGCCGGAGCTGCGCAGCGCAGCGGAGCGCGAAGGCTGGTGGATTGGCGGGGACTCGAACCCCGGACCAATGCCTTAAAAGGGCACTGCTCTACCAACTGAGCTACCAATCCCACAGGGCGCAGGAAAGTAGATTAAACCCGCCTGAATGCAAGATTTTTTCCCGGACGAAAACGGCACCCCGCATTTTTCTCCGCCGCATAATCCCATTGACAAACGGGGCGAAATGGCGTTTCCTATGCCCACGTTAGGAATGAAAACCACCTTTGCCAAACAACTGAAGATGCACGCGCCCGTCAATGGCTGCTACGCCATTTGGACGCGCGTCTCCGGTCACCTTGGCAGCGTGGGAAGAAAATTCTAAACGATCAGCAATTTTCAAAACCCCGCGATTGCCAGTCAATCGCGGGGTTTTTGCTTTTTAACCAACCCACGAAAGGAAAAACATATATGAACAAGAAACTAAACCAAGTGCTGCCCCGGTTCGCCCCGGAAGCGCTGTTCGAGCTGCGGCCCGTGCCGCCGGCGCCGTTCCGCGCCACGCAGGAGGACGAATTCGAGCGGCTCAAAAACACACTGCTCACCGGACAGCTCGCCAGGACGGCGACACCGGAACTGAACGCCCCGTTGCGGCGCGCGGCCAACGAGGCCGCCGCGCTCGCGTGGAACACATTCTTCCCGCTGTTGGTGTTCCCGGCGTTGTTCGAGGAAAAAACCGCGGCCGCCGTGCGCCAGGCCGGACGGCAGGCGCGCATCTACGCCAACAGCCGCGAACTGCTCGCCGCATGAAAACGCGCCGCGAAATTAAAGAGGGAACCATGGCGTGTGCGGGCTTGCCGCGCCGTAGCACCTTGGCGAAGGCGGGGAGCCGTTTGCACCAGCGAAATAATTAGCGCTTGTGCCAACGGCTTCTCGCCGTGCCTAGGATGGGTGGGGAACCGACCGGAGCGCGGACAGTTAGTTTCAAGCGTTCGCTTGATGCGACACTGTCCGCGTTTCTACGCCGCGAAAAATTTTCAATGCTTGGGACTGACCGTTTATGACCCACTTACTTTATGTGTCACGGCTAGCTGCGAAGCTTGAATTCGGCTATTAACTCAGGTCGCCGAGCAAGAAGACGCTCCAAATGACTGTTAGCCCACATTTCGATTCTCATCGCGTCAGAGCTTTGATTGTGCTTTTCGATCCAGTCAATCGCGTCTGTTGTAAATCGTCCCGTCGTAACGACGATCAACTCGTCAACTCTGGGCGAATTCCAAAGCCTCATCTGAACCTGAAGTTCAGAAACGACTTTCAAATTTACTTTATCGGTGTGCTTGCACGCTAATATCACCCTCTGCTTTCGGCTTCCCGCCAGCGCATCTTGAAGAATGCGCTCCACGGACAAATCCCTGCCCCGATCTGCTGCGTTTGTGTGAGTGAGCCATTGTGGGTTCTCGTATCCTTTAGTTTGATCAATCAGATTGAAAACCAATCTTTCAAAATCTTCAGGTGACAGTGCTTCCCAATTCAACTCTGTGGCCACTTGGCCTTGGGGTTTTGAACTGACCAGTTCTCCTAAATCTTTTGCAGTGACAGGAATCGGGTCAGACTCGGCATATAATGCGCGATCAAGCCATTGGCGAATATTCGGCCAGTCGTGAGACACGATGTCGTCATAGTCACCTCTCTGGCCAAAGGACAAATGCCTTGCCATGTCGCTCCATCGTTCAGGACGGCCAAGGCTTTTTCCGAGCAGCGCGTCAATGCTCTTGAATAAGGAAGTAAGTTCTGGCCACTTGGTTTTTGCCAATAGGATATTTGTTTTCTGTTTCTTCGCAGGTGACCGTAGTTCCTCAAGCATTAGTTCGATTCGCTTACATAGATCCTGAACTGCCTGACGTGCGAGTTCGCGCCGTTTAGACTCAACTCGAAAGCGGTAGTCGCTGAGCACCTCGCCTTGATAATGGATTTGCGTGTCAAGTGCGACACGATCAGTAAACTCTCCGACCTCCAAAGTGTCTATTTTACTGCGGAAAATGTCATCAGGGTGTTCAAGGCAGATTTTTAATTCGAAACCGTCAATTGCTGGCATCTGTTTTGCAATCTGCTCAAATGAACGCTGCATCTGATAGTATTGCTCCTCGTCGCCAACTTGCACTTCGTCAATAGATGGCAGCAGTTTTTCTATCTGTTTCCAGAGATTATCGAGTTTGCCCAAGTTTGCCTCGACTGCCTCGAATTGTTTTAATGCTTCGTTTAGATCCATAGCCCAAAGAATTCATTTTTCCTCCACCCGCTGAATCCGCGCGCCGAGCTTTTTCAATTTCTCATCCATCTGTTCGTAGCCGCGATCCAGATGGTAAATGCGGTTCACCTGCGTCGAACCTTTCGCCGCGAGACCCGCGATGACCAGCGCCGCCGACGCCCGCAGATCGCTCGCCATCACCGGCGCACCGCTCAATGGTTTGCCGCCCTTCACAATCGCGCTCGGCCCCTCGATCTCGATGTCCGCGCCGAGCCGCGCCAGTTCGCTGACGTGCATGAAACGCGATTCAAAAATCCGCTCCGTGATGATGCTGATGCCCTTCGCCAGCACGAGCAGCGACATCATCTGCGCCTGCACGTCCGTCGGAAAACCGGAATACGGCAGCGTCGTGATGTCCGCCGGTTTTAATTTTCCTTTTCGTCGCGCAGTCAGATTCGCGCCACTGCGTTCAACGGAAACTCCCGCCTCATTTAATTTATCAATCACCGCGCGCAAATGATCGGCACGCGCGCCTTTGAGCGTCACCTCGCCGTTCGTCGCGCCGGCGGCGATCAAGAAAGTCGCCGCCTCGATGCGGTCGGGAATCACCTCGTGCTCCGCGCCGTGCAATTTTTCCACGCCCGTGACTGTGATCGTGGGGCTGCCCGCGCCGGAAATCTGCGCGCCCATCGCGCAGAGAAAATTGGCGAGGTCAACCACTTCCGGCTCGCACGCCGCGCTTTCGATGATCGTCACGCCGTCGGCCAGCGCCGCCGCCATCATCACGTTGGCAGTGCCCAGCACCGTCGAACCGGAGCGCCCGCCGAGGAACATCGTCGCGCCGTTCATTTTTTTTGTCGTCGCGTCAATGTAACCGCCCTCGATTTTTATTTTAGCGCCGAGCGCCGCAAAACCCTTCAGGTGAAGATTGATTGGGCGCGCGCCGATGATACAACCGCCGGGCAGGGAAATCCGCGCCTTCCGCAAGCGCGCCAGCAGCGGTCCCGCGATGCAGATCGAGCCGCGCATTTTACGGACGAGTTCGTAGTCCGCGTAGCCTTTGATTTTTTTGGCATGAACCGTCAGCGTGCCGTCCTCGTATTTGGCCGTCGCGCCGAGCGACTCCAAAATTTTCACCATGAACCGCGTGTCGCTCAAGTCCGGCACGCGGCGGATGACGCACGGCTCGTCCGTAAGCAGCGTCGCGGCCATGATGGGGAGCGCGGCATTCTTGCTGCCGCTGATGGTGACTTCGCCGTGCAACGGCACGCCGCCTTTGATCAAAAAACTGTCCATAAAAAAACTGGATGGGTGGATGAATGGATAAGTGGATGGTTGGATGGAGGAGCGTCCGCGCGCGAAACCCATTTATCCAACAATCCAACAATCCACAAATCCTGATTATTTGCCGCTCGTTCGCGCGATTATGATTCTGGCGCGGTGAGAGTAGTCCTCCCGCACGGCTTCGACAACCCACTTTTCACTTTCAAAGATTTTTTTTATGGCGTCCGCCTGGCCGTCGCCGAATTCCACCATGATTTTTCCGTCCGGCTTGAGGAATGTTTTGGCCTCCGCCGCGAGCTTTCGGTAAAAATCCAGACCGTCCGCCCCGCCATCCAGCGCCAGCCGCGGGTCAAAGTCTCGGACTTCGGGATCCAGCGTGGCGATCTCGGCGGAGGGAATGTAGGGCGGGTTGCTGACGATCAAATCAAAGCGTAGTGGCACAGGCATCTTGCCTGTGAGTTCATTCTTTGAAACACACAGGCTAGAAGCCTGTGCCACTACCGGCAACGCCGCAAAACCATCGCCGGCTAAAAATTCAATTCTCTCCCCGACGTTGTTTCGCTCGGCGTTTTCTTTCGCCAGCGCCAGGGCTTCCGTGGAAATGTCCGTGGCAAAAATCTTTGCCTGCGGACATTTCGCCGCGATGGCAATGGCGATGCAGCCGCTGCCGGTGCAGAAGTCCAGGCAAGTTGAGAGTTGAGAGTTGAGAGTGGAGAGAAACTGCCAGCCAAGCTCCGCAAGCAATTCTGTTTCTGGACGCGGAACAAGCACTTGGCGGCTCACAGCAATTTCAAATCCGCAAAACGAGGTGGAGCCAATGATGTGCTGGAGCGGTTCGCGCAGGCCGCGCCGCTTGACGAGTTCACGCAGCCCGTCCGTTTCCGCCGCCGTCAGCGCGCGGTCGAAGTTCAGATACAATTTCATGCGCGGCATCTTGAGCAGGTGCGCAAGGAGCAGCTCCGTTTGGAGGCGCGGCGACTCGACATTTTTCTTGCCGAGAAAATCGGTGCTTTTCTGAATCGCTTCGAGGACGGTCATTTCGTTTTTGCCTTCGGCGGGTCGTCCTCGTATTTGACATGGAAGCCCATTTCGCGGCGTTTGGGTTCGGGCGGCGTCATGAGCTGACGGATGGCATCGAAGACGAGCTTGAACTGCGCGTCGTATTTTTTCTCCAGCGCGGCGAACTGGCGGGAAAGTTCGGCGCTGGTGGCGAGCAACTGGCGCAGCCGCACGAAGGCGCGGACGACCTGCACGCTCGTCAGCGCGGCGCGTTCGCTGTTCAGGACGTTCGCGAGCATCAGCGCACCGTGTTCGGTGAAGGCAAAGGGGAGATGCGGCGAAAATTTCAGGCGCACGAGGTGGTCGCAATTTGCGACCACCTGTGTTTTCTCCGCTTCCGACAATTGAAACGTGAAATCTGGCGGAAAGCGGCTGGCGTTGCGTTTGACCTGCTCATTCAGGCGTTTGGTCGTCACGCCGTAAAGCTCCGCCAAATCCGCGTCGAGCATCACCTTCTCGCCGCGAATCAAAAGTATGCTCCGCTCGATGAGTTCAAGTGGAACAAGTGCGCCCGGCTGGTTCATGCGATGAAATTGCCAAATACCATCGTGGATTGCGAACTGCTTTTTAGGCGAACCGGTCACAATCTGTGACCGGTTCAATTTCGTTTGAGGTCGCAATTTGCGACCTCAAGTCACTTCCCCGCCACGCCTTTGAGATACGCAAAAATCAGTTCCGGCAGATCGCGGCTGTAACCCCCTTCCAGCAGGCTGAACATCGGCACGTTCAGTTGGCGCAGGGAATGGCCGAGCCAGTGGAAATCTTCCGCGAGCAGCGGCGCGTCCGCCAGCGGGTCGCGCGCGTAGGCGTCGAACCCGGCGGACACGGCGATGAGGTCGGGCCGGAAATGTTTCAGGTCGCCCAGCGCGTGCGTGAGCGCGGCGCGATACGTCTCGCGCGAGGCGGCGGGCGCGACGGGATAATTGAAACAGTTGCGCCCCCGGCTCGTCCCGCCGGTGTTGGGATACATGGGATATTGGTGGATGGAAAAAAATTCGAGGCCGGGCCGGTTCAGCAAGATGTCTTCCGTGCCATTGCCGTGATGAACGTCAAAATCAAAAACGGCGACGCGTTTGAATCCGGCACCCCTCACCCCGGCCCTCTCCCCTCCGAGGGGAGAGGGAGAAGCATCGGCGACAGCTTCCAGCGCGGCGATGGCGACGTTGTTGAGATAGCAGAAGCCCATGGAGCGTTCGCGCGTGGCGTGATGGCCGGGCGGGCGCATGAGGCTGAAAACATTTTTGCCAGCGCGCGCCAGCTCCAAAGCATCCAGCGCGGCGGCGACGGAAGCGCGGGCATTCTTTGCGATGCCCGCAAAGAACGGCGTGTCGGCGTCAAAATCTTCCGGCACATCAAGGCGCTTCAGCATTTCCGGCGTGTGGGCGCGGAGGATTTGTTCGTCGGTCACGCTCGTTGGTGCCAGCCATGTGAGTTCCAGCTCCGTCTGTTTTTTCAAAAGCTCCACCGTGGAGGTGATGCGTTGCGGGCGTTCGGGATGGCCGGCGCGCGCGTAGCCGGTGCAATGTTCGTCAGTGATGATGGTCACGGATTTACGATATACGATATGCGATTTACGCGCCGCTCGAAAAATTCAGGTGGACTCGTATATCGCAAATCGCAAATCGTAAATATTGAGTTTTGCAATCACGCGGCGCTCCTTTAAGCTGAAACGCATTAAGGAAAAAATTATGAAATCAAAATTATTCACAATTGTCGTCGCGTCCGGCGCGCTGGCTTTCCAGGCGTCGGCGTGGGATTACGAGGGTCATCACGCGGTCAATGAACTCGCGCTGGCGGCGCTGCCGGCAAATTTTCCCGCGTTTGTGCTGACGCCGGAGGCGCGCGACCGCATCGCGTTTCTCGCGGGCGAGGCCGACCGCTGGCGCAACATCACCGATGTGAAGACCGGGCGCGGCCTGGAACTGGGCCACTGCAGCGGCCCGGATCATTATCTCGACCTTGAAGAGATCAAGGAATACGACCTCACGCCTGCCACGCTGTCGCCGTTCCGGTATGTGTTCGCCGCCGCCATCACCAAGGCGCGCCTGGAACATCCCGAACGTTTTCCCGCGATTGACCCCGCGAAAAATTCCGACCACACGCGCGAGCTTTCCGGTTTTCTGCCGTGGGCGATCAATGAAAATTTCCAGAAGCTGCAGTCCGGCTTCAGCACGCTGGCCGCGCTCCAAAAAACGGGCGGCACGCCGTCGGAAATCGCCAATGCCCAGCAGGACATCGTCTATGTCATGGGCGTGATGGGGCATTTTGTGGGCGACGCCAGCCAGCCGCTGCACGCCACCAGATACCATCACGGCTGGACGACCAACGACAATCCGAACCATTACTCGACCTCGTTTGGAATCCACGCGTGGATTGACGGCGGATTTTTCAAGAAGACCGGCGGCCTGGACGTGAAAAAACTTTCCGCGCACATCCATGGCGCGCAGGAAATCCCCGGAGCCATTTCGTCCGACGGAATTTTCGCGGAGGCGGTGGCGTTCGTCGTGGCCGCAAACCAGCTCGTGGAGCCGCTCTACATTCTGGACCGCGACGGCAAGCTGTCGAACAAGGGTGACAAAGGCGCGGAAGGGCGCGCATTTCTGGAGGCGCAGCTCGTGAAGAGCGGGCAACTGCTCGGCGACATCTGGTTCACCGCCTGGGCGACCGCGCCGGAAGACACCTATCTGGAAAAAACGCTGCAAGATCGCGCCGCCGCCGCCGCGACCAACGCCCCGCCCCCCGCCGCACCGCTGCCGCCGGCAAACCTGCACGCGCCATGATGTTCACGCGCATTGCCGCCGCGCTGGGTTTGCTGGCGGTCGTGCTCGGCGCGTTCGGCGCGCACGCGCTGAAAGACCTGCTCGCGCAAAACGGCACCGCCGCGATTTGGGACAAGGCGGTGTTCTATCATTTCATCCACACGGTGATGCTCTTCATTTTGGCGGAACGAAAAACTTTTCCCGCCGTCGCGTGGTGGAGTTTTCTGGCGGGGATACTGATTTTCTCCGGCTCGCTTTATTTGCTGGCCGTCACGAACGCGCGCTGGCTGGGTGCGGTCACGCCGGTGGGAGGCATTGCATTTTTGCTCGGCTGGGCGTGGCTCGCGTTCAAGCCGGCGCGCCCGTAGCTTTTCCCGGCGCCGCTTCCAGTCGCGGCGGGCTGGCGGGACGGGCGGGCACGCCCGCCATTTTCAGCGAATGACTGGACGGCGCGGTCTTGCCGCGTTTGTTGATCTGATCCACGCGCTGGCGCATCGAGGATTTGTTGACGCTGTAGAGCAGCGCGGTTTCCTCCGTGATCAAATCTTCCTCGTAGGCCTTGGACAAAGACTGTTCAAAGCTGTGCCACCCGGACGTGCTGCCCGCCTCGATGATGTCCGAGAACCGGCGGTTTTCATTTTCCCCGATCTGGATGGCTTCGCGGGTGCGGAGGCTGCTGCCCATCAGTTCCGTGGCCAGCATCCGGCCGCCGCCAATTTTTGGAATGAGCCGCTGGCTGACGATGTAGCGCAAAGTTCCGGACAACCGCTCGCGCACCTGCTGCTCTTCTTCGCGGCTGAACATGCCGAGGATGCGGTTGATCGTCTGGCCGGCGCTGATCGTGTGCAGCGTGCTGAAAACCACGTGCCCCGTTTCGCCGGCGGTGAGCGCGATGTCCATCGTCTCCCGGTCGCGGATCTCGCCGACTAAAATAATTTTCGGCGCCTGACGCAACGCGGCGCGCAGGCCGTCGGGAAACGCATAAAAATCCCGGCCCAGTTCGCGCTGGCTGAACGTGGCCTTGAGCTGCGGATGCAAAAATTCAATCGGGTCCTCCAGCGTGACGACGTGGACTTCGTGCGTCTGGTTGATTTCGTTCAACATCGCCGCGAGCGTGGTTGTCTTGCCGCTGCCCGTGCCGCCGGTCACAAAGACCAGCCCGGTTTTTTCCTTGATGATCTCGTGAAACACCGGCGCGAGCTGGAGTTGTTCCATCGTCGGGATCTGCGACGACAACCGCCGCAGCACCATCGCGTGGTTGCCGTTCTGGCGGTAGATGTTCACGCGGAAACGGCAGATGTCCTTCAGCGAATAACTGCCGTCGCACGAGCCGGTCCGCGCGAGGTCCTCGACCAGGCGCGGGTTGCCGTTCATGAGCGTTTTAGCGAGGCCTTCAATCCGCGCGCTGGTCAGCACGCCTTCCGCCACGCCCGCCGCCGCGCCCAGCTTGCCGTGAACCTCCACCTGCGGCGGCTTGCCCGCCACGAACAGCAGGTCGGAAATCCCCTCGGCGCTTTGGATCAGCGCCGTCAGCAACGGGTCCAGTTCTTCAATCGTGTTCATCGTCAGAAAATAATTTCGGACAGGCTATAACCCGCCGCGCCCGGGCAACAAGGACAAACGCAACTTTGAAACCAAAAGGAAGGTCGGTTGAGTGGTGCTTGCCCGCACCCTGGTCGCTCGCGCAGCCCGTTCAGACTTCCCCCCGCCCTCCGGGGGGCGGGGGAGAAGACTGATCACTGCTGGCGCGGCGTGCGCCCCAGCCACAAACCGCTCACGCCGTAATTCCATTCCAGTTGCGGGATGTTCGGCGGCCCGCTGCGCGTGCCGCGGATCACCAGCCGGTCCGCCGGTTTCAGCTTCGCGACCCAGGGCGCGTAGGCTTTCACGTCGCCCGCGTTCCAGAGGATTTTGTGATACGTCTCAAAATCTTCCGCCGGCATCAGCGCCGGTTCGTAGCCGAGCTGATAGCGCCAGTGGCCGTTCGGATTTTTGTAGAACGTCTGGTAGAAAACATTCATGTCCGCGCAGTAAAAAATCCCGCCCGGCTCCGGCATCCAGCCGGCGAGTTCGGGAGCTTCCGGCGTGAGAAACTGCCACGTCAGGCTTTGCGTCCAGCGGCTGTTCAAGTCGCTCGTCACGGCGAGAAATGTGGCGAGCGCGAGGATCATCGTCAGCAGCAGGCGGCGCAACGAATCCGCCGCAAACCGGGCGAGCAATAAAAATTCAATTTCCGTCGCGATCAAGACCAGCAGGGCCGGCCAGCCCCAGTCTTCCCAAAAACGGCTGACGCGGAAGCCGAGCATCCAGCAGCCGCACACGAGCCAGAATGCTGGATTTTTTGCCAGCGGCGGCGCGCTCGGTTTCGTCAGCACCCGCAACCCCGCGAGCGCGCCGACGATGATGACCGCCAGGATGTCGCCGCCGAACGGCTGGAGTTCCGAGGCCACCGTGCGATTGGTCGCGTGCTGGCCGACGGAGTTCAGCGCCATCGAAAGCGCCTGCGAAAGATAATCCGCCGGATGCCCCGTCAGCAGCGCGGCGAAAAAAATCCCCGCCAGCCACGCGCCGAAAAATAAAATCGTCCAGCGGAATTGTCCGGCGAAAAAGAAGGCCGCGATGGGCAGCGCCCACAGATACCAGACGCCGTGGACAAACGTGCAGCCCGTGATGAGCGCGGTGAACAGCAGAAAATTTTTCAGTCCGGGCCGGGATTTTTGCGCGGCGAACAGAATCGTCATCAGCACGGTGATGGTGAGGATGAACGGCCGCCCCAGCATGAAACGCTGCGGCGCATCCGAGACGATCATCGCCGCGAGCAGCGCGACGAGCCACGCCTCGGGCCGTTTGAGCCACGGCAGCATTGCGGCGTTCACGATGAGAAACAGCGCGACGACGGAAAAGACGACGAGCGATTCCGCGTTCCAGTTCAGCGCGTGATGCAGCGCGCCGAGAATCGCGTGCCAGCCGAGGTTGTGGTCCAGCTTGAACGCGTCGCCGACGACGAGGATTTCCGGCCACGGTTTGCCGCTGACGGCTTTTGCCACATGGCGCAGCGCGTCGTCGGCGGGCAGATAACCGTAGCCGATGATTTTCAGCGGAATGGCGAGGAGGACGGCGGCGACGAGCAGCCGCACGGCCGGCGGCACGAAGCGGCGGAATTTTTCGGGCAGTTCGAATTCAAACATGGCGCAAGTTTCGGCAATCAAAACACCGTGGGCACGCCTTCGTCGAGAATTTTTATCTGCTTCGTCAGGTTTTCCGCTTCGGCGATTTCCAGGAGCCAGCGTTGCGGCTCGTCCAGCGCCTCGAACGACAGCTTGAACGTCCCGAAGTGCATCGGCACAAAAATTTTCGCGCGCAGGTCCTTGAACGCCTGCACCGCCTGGTCCGGCCCCATGTGGACTTTGCGAAAAGTTTCCGGGTGATACGCGCCGATGGGCAGCAGCGCGATCTCCGGCGCGAGCTTGCGGCCGATTTCCTGGAAGCCGTGAAAATAGGCGCTGTCGCCCGCGTGATAAATTTTCCGGCCCTGATGTTCCAGCATGAAGCCGCCGAAGCCGCGATGCCGGTCGTGCAGCGTCCGCGCGCCCCAGTGCTTGCTCGGCGTGAACGTCACCTTCCAGTCGCCCGGCGAAAACGTTTCCCACCATTCCAGCTCGATGACGCGCGAGAAGCCGAGATTCTGCGCGAGATCGCCGACGCCGCGCGGCATGATGCCGATTTTTGGGTTCGGCAATTTGCGCAACGTCGGCTTGTGGAAATGGTCGAAGTGCGCGTGCGTGAGCAGCACCAGGTCAATCGGCGGCAGATCTTTGATCTTCAGGCCGGCGCGCTTGATGCGTTTCAAAAGAAAAATCCAGTTGGCAAAATTCGGGTCAATCAGCACGTTCAAGTCCGTGAACTGGATGAGAAACGACGCGTGGCCGATCCAAGTGATGGCGACCTCGCCATGTTTCAATTTTGGAAAGACCGGGTGCTTCGAGCGACCGTGGCGCGGCGTGAGCCAGGCCTTCAGGATCAGTTCCTGAAAAAAAGTGCGCGGGTTGAAATGTTTCGCGGGCGTGAGCTCCTTGAACGAGCGCGGAATTTTCCGGCGCGGCGCGGGGCGTTTTGAAACCGGGCGGTTCATGCGGGGGGACAGTTCTACGCCGCCCGCATATCAAAAGCAACCTGCGAAAAACCGGCGGGGTCTGAAATTGGGTGCGGCCGGGAAGTTTCTTCACGGCTGGCCGGGCAGGAACGATAGCTGCTTAAAGACCCTGGCAGCCCGGGAACACGCTCAAAATGCCGGTTAAATCGCACTGGAATGGACATCCCGGCGTCCGACCCATGGAAAACAGGACAAGAATGAATATGATTTGGGACATATCGCGTCACTCGACGGCACGCTGGAGTTCACGCTGGAGTTCAAGCTTTAGCTTGTCCGGCGGCACGCTCAAGCGGGAACTCCAACTTGCTGATCGCCGTCCCGTCATCTGGCACGCCGCGTGCAGAGACAATTTTTGAAACCATGAAACGCTTCCGCAACCTCCCGATCCAGCAGAAAATGCTGGTGATGACCCTGCTCATCTGCGGTGCGGTCCTCCTGGTCGCCATCGTGGCGCTCTTCGTTTTCCAGGTTCTGAACTTCCGCTCCAATTTCCAGCGCGACACCTCCACGCTGGCGGACATCATCGCCAACCAAAGCAACGCCGCGATGTCGTTTAAGGATGTCGAGACCGCGACCGAGGTGTTGGGATCCCTGCAGGCCAAACCCACGGTGTTGTCCGCAGCACTCGTTTTACGCGACGGATCGGTTTTCGCCCACTACGGAATCCAGGAGCAACCCGACGCGCTGGCAAAATTTCCGCGGCCGGGTGAATACCGTTTCACCGGCGGCCATCTGCTGTTCACGCAGCTGGTCATAGTGAAAAAGGAGCAGGTGGGCACGCTTTACCTGCGGACGGATTATCAGCGGACGTTTCTGGAACTGCTCGGTTTCTACGGACAGGTCATCTTGGGCGTCACGGTGGTGTCCATCGCCCTGGCGGTGTTTCTTTCCGGGCGGTTGGGGCGCACGATTACGGAACCGGTGCTCCAACTGGCGCAGGTCGCCAAAATTGTCGGTGAAAAAAAAGACTACTCGGTGCGGGCGGTCGTGAGCAACCGGGGCGACGAACTGGGCCGGCTCGCGGAATCGTTCAATGAGATGCTGGGCCGCATCGAAAGCCAGGACGCCGCGTTGAGTTTGTCGCAGCAGAAAATGGAGGCGTTGATCCACTCGATTGACGGCATCGTCTGGGAACGCACGCCGGACACGTTCGAGTTCACTTTTATCAGCCGCCAGAGTGCCATGATGCTGGGTTTTTCGCCGCAGGCGTGGCTGGACCGGCCGAAATTCTGGGAGGAAAAACTGCATCCGCAGGACGCCGCCAAGGCGATTCAGACGGGTCACGAGATGGCGATGCGGGGTGAGCCGTATAGTTATGAATACCGGATGCTCGCCGCCGATGGCCGGACGGTCTGGATCCGGGAGAGCGGCATGGTGCTGGTGGAGAAAGGCCGGCCCGTGGCCATGCGCGGCATTTTCCTGGACATCACGCAGCAAAAATTGGCCGCCGAACAATTGGACAAGCTCAACCGGCAGTTGATTGACACCTCCCGAAACGCCGGCATGGCCGACGTGGCCACGGGCGTGCTGCACAATGTCGGCAATGTGCTCAACAGCGTAAGCGTCTCCGCCACGGTGGTGGGCGACCGGTTGCGCCGCTCCAAGGTCACCAATTTGCGCCGCGCCACGGCCATGATGCGTGAGAAAAACGGCCACCTCGCCGAATTCTTGACGAACGATCCCAAGGGCAAACTGCTGCCGGATTATTTCAGCACGGTGGCGGAGCAACTGGCCGCCGAGCAGACGGAGTTGATCACGGAAATGGATTCGGTCGGCCAGCACATCGAGCACATCAAGGAGATTGTGGCGATGCAGCAGAACTACGCCAAGGTTTCCGGCGTCTATGAGAATCTGGCGCCGCAGGAGCTGGTGGAAGATGCGTTGCGCATGAATGTGGCGGCGTTCGAGCGGCATCGCATCGAGCTGGTGCTGGAGTTCGCCGAGAACCTGCCCAAGGTCTGCGTGGACCGGCACAAGTTTTTGCAGATCCTCATCAACCTCCTCCGCAACGCCAAGCATGCCATGGAGGATGGGTGCGAGGAAGACCGGCGCATGGTCATCCGGGTGGGCCTGGCGTCGCCTGGCCGGGTGAAGATTGTCGTCAGCGACAATGGCCTGGGAATTCCGGCGGAGAATCTCAACAAGGTTTTCAACCACGGTTTCACGACCAAGAAAGACGGGCACGGCTTCGGGCTGCACAGCGGGGCCAATGCCGCCAAGGAAATGGGCGGCAGCCTTACGGCCCACAGCGACGGCCCCGGCAAGGGCGCGGAATTCACGCTGGAACTGCCGACGAGCCAGTTGAGAGGTGGTGAGTTGAGAGTTGCGCAGCCAGTTGAGAGTTCGGACTCTCAACTATCAACTCACAAAACTATCAACTCATCGGAACCCTCCAGCTCTCAACTCTCAACTCATAAACCTCTCAACTCGCAGACAACCCTCAACTCACCCAGCTCTCAACTCTTATGACGCCCAACCATCGCATCCTGCTCGTGGACGACAACACGAGTATCCACGCCGATTTCCGAAAAATCCTGTGCCCGGACATTTCCGGCTCGGCCGTCATCAATGAGATGGAGGCGGCCTTGTTCGAGGACACCAAGCCGGCGGCGGCGCATACCAGTTTCGAGCTGGACTCGGCGTTTCAAGGGCAGGAGGCGCTGGAGATGGTCAAGCTGTCGCTCGCCGAAAACCGGCCTTACGCGATGGCCTTCGTGGATGTGCGGATGCCGCCGGGCTGGGACGGCATCGAAACCATTGCCCGCATCTGGGAAGTTTATCCGGAAATCCAGATTGTCATCTGCACGGCCTACTCGGATTACTCCTGGGAAGACATGCGCAACAAAGTCGGCCAGCCCGACGGCCTGCTCGTCCTCAAGAAACCATTCGACAACATCGAAGTGCAGCAGATCGCCCACGCGCTGACAAAAAAATGGCTGCTGAATCATCAGTCGGCGCTGCAGATCGCGGATCTGGCGCGGGCGAATGAAAAGCTGGCGTTGTCGGAGGAGCGGTTCTCCAAGGCGTTTCATGAAAGCCCGCTGCCCAGCGGCATCCAGAGTTTTCCCGACCAACGTTTCGTGGACGTGAACCAGCGCTTCGCCGAGGTGGCCGGTTACAAACGCGAGGAGATGCTCGGCCGCACGGCGGCGGATTTGTTCCTGTGGGAAAAACCGGCCGCCGCCGATTTGTGGTATGAACGCCTGTTGCTGAACGAACTGGTGCGGGATCAGGAGGCGAAGATTCGTCACCAGGCCGGTGACTTGCGGGAGCTGCTGGTCTCGCTGTCGCCCATCGCGTTGGGCGGCTCGCCCCACATGCTGCTGCTGGCCCAGGACGTCTCGGAGCGCGCGCTGTTGGAGCGGCAGTTGCGGCAGGCGCAGAAGATGGAAGCCATTGGCCAGCTGGCCGCCGGTGTGGCGCATGATTTTAACAACATCCTCACGGTGATCCAAGGTCACGCGGGTTTGCTGCAACAGACGCTCAACATCGCCGACCCGCAGACCCGGTCCTTGGATCAGATTTCCAAGGCGTCCAACCGCGCCGCCGCGCTCATCCGCCAGTTGCTCATGTTCAGCCGCAAGCAGGTCATGCAGTTTCGGCACTTGGACATGAATGACACTCTGCGCAACGCGATCAAGATGCTGGAACGTCTCGTGGGCGAACATGTGCAGATTGAATTTCACCCCTCGGCAGCTTTGCCCGCGGTGCATGCGGACTTGAGCATGATTGAACAAATCGCCATGAATCTGGCGGTCAACGCCCGCGATGCCATGCCCAGTGGCGGACGGATCACGATCTCGACCACGCGGGAGTCGGTGCACCGCGCGCCCACGCCGATGGATCCCGAACCCCGCGACGGCGATTACATCTGCCTGACGTTCAGCGACACCGGCACCGGCATGGACACGCAGGTGCTCGGCCGGATCTTTGAACCCTTTTTCACCACCAAGCCGGTCGGCAAGGGCACGGGTCTCGGGTTGTCCACCGTGTTCGGCATCGTGCGCCAGCACGAGGGCTGGCTGGAAGTGGAGAGCAAACCGAATCTGGGCACGACGTTTCGCGCCTATTTTCCCGCGAGCCAGCAGGCGGCGGAAAAAATCGAGCTGGTGATTGATTCCACTTTGAGCAAGGGCCGGGAAACGGTGCTCGTGGCGGAAGATGAAGAACCGTTGCGCCAGATGGTGGTGCAGGTGCTCCGCATCCAGGGCTACACCGTGCTGGAGGCCGTGTCCGGCGCGGATGCGCTCGAGGTGTGGGAACGCGCCAACCGGCCGGTGGACTTGCTGCTGACCGACATGGTGATGCCCGGCGGCATCATGGGCAGCGAACTGGCGGAACGGCTCTCGAACCAGTGCCCGCACCTGAAGGTGATTTATACCAGCGGCTACAGCCCCGGCATGGCGGGCCGCGACGCGTCGCTGCTGGAAGGCCGCAACTTCCTGCCCAAGCCCTACTCGATCGGCAAACTCGCGCAGTTCGTCCGCGAATGTCTCGACGTGCCGGTGAAGCAAAACTGACGGACCGTTGAGAGTTTTATGAGTTGAGAGTTGAGGGTTCGGACTCTCAACTCTCAACTCAAATAACTCTCAACTGGCTCTGGCTTTCAGCCGCGCGGATGAAATTTCCGGTGGATCTCCCGCAGCCGGCTGCCCGTGACGTGCGTGTAAATCTCCGTCGTGCCGATGCTCGCATGGCCGAGCAGTTCCTGGATCGCGCAAGTCCGCGCCGTGCTCCAGCAGATGCGTGGCAAAACTGTGCCGCAACATGTGCGGCGTGATGTTGCGCCCGATGCCTGTGCGGCGGACGCGGTTCTTGATGTGCAGCCAGAGCGTCACCGCCGCGAACGGCGTTCCGCGCTTCGTCAAAAAAACATTCGCCGGAGATTTCGGCGTGACGAGTTTCGGACGGCCGGTCTCGATGTAACGGTTCAACGCCGCGACCGCTTTTTTTCCCACCGGCACCACGCGCTCTTTGTTGCCCTTGCCGATGACGTTGATGAAGCCCGCGTCCAGATGCAACTGCTCCAGCCGGATGTTTTTCAGCTCGGACAATCGCAGGCCCGAGGCGTAGGCCAGTTCCAGAATCGCCTGGTCGCATAAATTTTCCCTGGTCTCCGGCAATTCCGGCGCGAGCAGTTTTTTTATTTCGTCGTTCGACAGCGCCTTGGGCAGACGTTTCCAGCGGCGCGGCAGCGAAAGATTTTCCGCGAGGTTCGCCGGCAGCAGTTTTTCGTTCTCGGCGAATTTGTAGAACGACCGCAGCGCGGCGATTTCCAGATACACGCTTTCGCCGCTCAAGCGCAGGGTGGATCCCCTGGGTGCGTCGGCGGGCGGGCGGGCGCGCTCGTGTTGCAGGAACGCCATGAGATGTTTTAGCTCGACCGATTTCCAGTCCGTGAGAGTTTGCGTCGCCGCCCACGCGGTGAATTTGCCGAGCAGAGCGGCGTAGGTCCTGGCCGTGTTGTCCGCCTGCCCGCGCTCGTGGCGCAGGCATTGCAGAAAATCTTCCACGAGGTTTTGCATCACGGCAGTCCGGCGGCGGGCAAATTTTTTGTGGTGGCAGCCATGCGGCAATGTTGGCAGCGCGCCGGACGGATGAGAATAAAAATCATGGTAGGGCGGCGCTGCCGCGCCGCCCAAATTTCCCCGCCAGAACAAGCGCAGCGATGTTCTGGCCTGCGGGATTGACGCGCGCTGGTTCCGTCCAGCCACGCTGCGCGGGCTGACGGGGGAGAAATGGGCAGAGCGGCAGCTCTGCCCTGCCAAAATTGGTAGGGCGGCGCTGCCGCGCCGCCCCAATTTCAATCCGCCGACCAACGGATTTCATGCACGCGTCCGAAATAAGGCCAGTCCTCCGGTCGCTCCGCCAGCTTGTGCCGGACGGGATTGTCCCGGACGTATTGCCGTTTCTGCGCGTAACTTTCGCCATCCCGCAGGCGATGATGAAAACCGCCGTCTTGAAAAATTCCCGTGTCCGGCTGCGACTTGGCCAGGCGGTCTTTCCAAAAGGCGATCCCGCGTTCGATGGTGAATTTCCAATCCCGCGGCGCGCAGAACAGATGCAGATGATCGGGCAGCAGCAGATAATCACTGACCAGCCAGGCGGTGGCCTTGTGTTCCCAAATCTCATGCAGCGCCCGCTGGACGGATGCCTGCGCCAGCCAGCGGTCCCGTTTCGCGGTGCAGACGGTGAGAAAAACCCAGTTCGGACCGCCGGCGGAAACGTGAACGCCCTTCGCCGGCGTGTGTCGTCCCGGTTCGTGGAAAGGGATTTCGGACATGGCGAAATTTTTAGCGGAAGGCGGACGAAGGGAAAAGTTTTTTCGTCACGCGTTCAAAGCGCGTGACGGGAGAAATGGGCGGAGCGGCAGCTCTGCCCTACCAAATGTTGGTGGTAGGGCGGCGCTGCCGCGCCGCCCAAACTTTCCCGCCGGAACCAGCGCAGCGAAGTTCCGGCCTTCGGGTTTGACGCGGACTGATTCCGTCAGCATCGCTTCGCTGGCTGACGGGGGAGAATGGGGCAGAGCGGCAGCTCTGCCCTGCCAATCTTTGCTTGCGCCAGAAATTTCCACTTCGCGTCTTTGCGCGTTTGTTGTTAAAATTTTCCGCATGAGCAAAACCGCACTCCTGTTTGCCGGCCAAGGCGCGCAAGTCATCGGCATGGGCAAAGACCTCGCCGAAAAATTTCCATCCGCCCAGGCGTGGTTCGACCGCGCCAATGCCGCGCTCGGCTACGACCTCGCCGGCATCTGTTTCCATGGCCCGGAAGCCGACCTGACGAAAACCGAAAACGCCCAGCCGGGAATTTTCCTTGTGAGCTGGGTCTGCTTTGAGTTGCTCAAGGAGCGCGTTGGAGTTGGAGCTCAAGCTTTAGCTTGTTCCGCCGCAGACACGCTAAAGCGTGAACTCCAACTGAAATTTGACGCCACCGCCGGTTTGTCGCTCGGCGAATTCACGGCGCTCACGGCGGCGGGTGCGATGAGTTTTGAGGACGGACTGCGCGTCGTGCGCCAGCGCGGAAAATTCATGCAGGAAGCGTGCGACGTGACCAAAGGCGGCATGGCCGCGATCATCGGTCTCGACGAAACGCTGACGCGCGAAGTTTGTGCCGAAGCCGGAGTGGTGCTGGCGAATTTGAATTGCCCCGGCCAGCTTGTCATTTCCGGCGAGGCGGAAAAAATTGTGAAGGCGTGCGAACTCGCCAAGGCCAGGGGTGCGAAACGCGCGCTGCCGTTGTCGGTGGCGGGCGCGTATCACTCACCGCTCATGGCCAGCGCGCAGCCGAAGCTCGCGGCGGAACTGGCGAAAACAAAAATTTCTTTCCCTCTCGTGCCGGTGATTTCAAATGTGACGGCGCAGGCTCATGTAGTGGCACAGGCTTCCAGCCTGTGTGTTGCTGATGGGGCGGTTGCGGCGACAGGAACTCACAGGCAAGATGCCTGTGCCACTATTTCCGCGCGGCTCGTTGAGCAAGTTTGTGCGTCAGTGCGCTGGGAAGAATCCATGCGTGCATTGCTGGCGCAGGGTTTTACGCGGTTCATCGAACTCGGCCCCGGCACGGCGTTGAGCGGTTTCATGAAGCGCATTGATAAGACCGCGCAGATGCTGAACGTGTCGGATGCGGCGAGCTTGGAGGCGACGGCAAAAACTTTGAACGGTTAGACCGGCCGGAAAGCCCAGGCCCAAAGATGATTTTCCGTTTTGATTTTTTCCCTGTGCAGCGTAGTTTGCGGGCATGAAAAAAATCCTTTCCCGCCTCGCCGCCGTGTCCGCCGCCATTTTTCTCGCCGGCTGCGGGGACAGCACTAGTTCCACCGCCCCCAGCACCAACGCGGCGGACATCAACAACCCGCTCGTGAACGCCAAGCGGACGGCGGACAAGACGTCCGAGGCGGCGGCGCTCAACTCGGCCGTGCAGTTGTTCAATGTGCAGGAGGGGCGCTACCCGAAAGATCTCCCCGAACTGACGCCGAAATATATCCGCAGCCTTCCCGCCGCGCCGCTCGGCTACAAATTTTCCTACGACGCGAAGAAAGGCGAGGCCAGCGTGGTGCGAGAATAAATCTTTTAGCAGCGTTTTCAATTGAACGAGCGCTGTCGAAATCGCGAAGCGTCTGGACTGCGTCCGCTTTTGCGACGCTTTCGTGCGGGCGAAAGCTCACAAACTTTCAACCGTCCCGGTGCGCATCAAAAGCGGTGCTGAAGCATCCGCAGTCCAGACGCTTCGCGACCACTGATTGCTTGCGTCAGTAGCGGATTTGAAAAGCCCGTTTCAGAACGCCAGGTATTTCAGCACCTGCACCTCGCGCTTGAAGACCAGCGTGATCGCGTTGTCTTTGAACCACACGTCAAACGGGCACCGGTCACGGGCGTCGTAATACTCCCACATGATGCGGCCATTTTTTGGATTGATGCGCGCGATGCGAAAGTAAGCCGGCTTCTGGATCATCAGGTCGTTCTGCGCCTCCTCGTCCGTCGGGTTCGGGTCATTGGACTGGACGGTGTAAATAAATTTCCCCGACAAGTAGGAAATGAAACCACCGGGCTTGATGCTCCACAAAGTTTTGCCGGTCTTGGGATTCACCTTCATCAGGATGTCGTCGGTCTGCTTGTTGATGTCAATCTGGCGCGAATACTTGATGTCATCGGGATTGCCGCTCGTCGTGTTGACATACAGGCTGCCCTGGTCGTCAAAAAACAATCCGACCACGCCGACGGACGGCAGACGCCAGCGCGCGTTGCCGGTGTTCAACTCAAACGCGCTCAACACGGCCTGGTCAAAAACGTAAAGCGTGTCGCCGTGTTCCACGCACGGGCCTTCGCCGAACTTGGCTTCTTCGCGGTAAAATCCGCCGCCGCCCGACACGCTGTAGGTCAGCCCGGCCTGCCAGATTTTTTTGTTGGTCTTGTCGAGGACGATGACCGTCTTGCCCGCCGCGATGACGTTCACGGTCTTCAACGGGAACAACTGCGGCGGCCCGACCACTTCGCCTTTCCAGTCCGGGGTGCTGGCGGAATCGGGAATATGCACCGTGACTTGATAGCGGCTCTCGTTTTCCGTGACCGTGTCGCCGCCGCTGTTGTGCTGCATCTCGTTGAGGAGCTCGTTGGCGATGTCGGCGGTCTTGGCCGCGTTCACTTCGCCTTCGAGCGCGGATTTTTTCGGCGGCGCCTTCGCGGCCGAGCGGGTGACGAAGCGTTCCTCCAGCAGCTTGGCGGAGAATTGCACGAAACCATTCTTCGCCGGGACGAGCTGGAAATTTTCCGCGCCAACGGGAATGGCCGTGGAATTTTTTGCGCGCGGGCGCTGCGGATCGTCTTTGAGCGCGGCTTCAAGCTGCTGCTCGTGCATGGCGTTGGCGAGCAGCGCGGGCAGGGCGATCTTCGCAGGCAGTTTTAAATTCTGCGCCTGCGCGGCAACCTTGTTCGGATCCAGCGGCTGTCCGCCGGTGGTTCCGGACAGTGACAATCCGCCGCCGCCGGAATTATCGGCCACGAAGAGCGTCTTGGCGCCGGGCGGACGAAATTGTTCCACGCGCGAATCGCCGGTGGCCAGGCTGACGTGCGTGACGGAGCCATCGCCGAGCATGAGCAGTTCACCGTCGCCCTCGACCAGCGCGCTGCCGTTTTCCGGCAGCGTGATTTCGCGGACGACTTTGCCGGTGACCCAGTCGTAATGCGTGAGCTTGTCGCCCTTGCCCACCCAGACATCCTGGCCGGAGACGCGCAGCAGCAGTTCGCTTTGGAAGGCGATCCGCGCATCTTTCTCCAGGCTCTCGGCGCTGCGCCGAAGAACATAGCCGCCCTCGGCCGCCGCCCTGGCGATGGCTTCACCTTCCACCTTCACCACTGCGGCGACCTCTTCCTTCGAGACGAGCTCCTGCGACCAGACTGGTTTTTTGGTTTTCAGGTCGTAACGCGCCAGCGTGCCGCCGTGCAGAAAAATCATCTGGTCCTTGCCGACGAGCTGCGATTTGCCGGAGTAGGCGCGGGCGTTGTCCTCGAAGCGCACGGCAAAATACGGATGCGGCACGGAACCGAACCAGCCATACCAGACCCAGACGCCGAACAGCAAAACGATGACGCCCACGATGGACGCAAAGATCAAACCCGTCTTGCGCCAGAACTGCCGCTCGATTTCAAATTTCTGCCCGGCATAAACCGGCGCGGCGATGCCCTTCAAATCCGCCTTGTTCTTGCACAGCGGCGAACAGAAAAATCCGAACAGCGCCAGGCACTGCGGGCAGATGGGTTTGCCGCAGACGGCGCATTTCTCTGTGTTCAGCACGCCGCGATGTTTCTGGCAATACTTGGAGGTTGGCGCGGCTTCCGGCGGCGGCTCCGCCGGTTTTTCCGCGTGTGAAATTTTAAGGCGCGGCGCGGCGCCGGGCGGTGGCGGCGGCGGGGGCGCGGCGGGGAATTGTTCCTTGATTTCCGCCTGCACGAGCTGGTTGACATACTCCGACGAATCCAGCCCGCAGGTCGGGCACACGAAGCGCACCGGGCTTTGCGCCATTTCCGGCGTGAGGTCGAAGGCGTATTTCGCGCCGCAGGAGCATTGGATTTTCATGGCGTCAGGGCTTGGGATTCAATAGCACGACGCCCGGCGCGCCGACGAGCGAAAACGTCAGTTGCGCCTTGCCCGCCTGCACGCTGCCGTCGTTCATCAGAAAATTCCCGCCGTATTTGTGATGGTTGTTGCCCGGTGATTTTCCGCTCGCTGAAAAAACCATTTCGCCCGCGCGCTTCGGCTCGGTGTCCACCTGCCGGTCGGACAGCAAGACCGTTTGCGGCCCGTCCGGTGCCGACGGGAGTCGGCGGCCCATGTAGTAGGCGTAGCTGATTTTGTGTTGGCGCAACGGTTCGCCGGAGGGAATCTGCGAATCGCGCCCGCCGGGGCAGATGAAGATGGTCGTGTCCGCCGAGTATTTCGGGACGAGCACGTCCAGCACTTCTTCCGATGTGACGGCGTTGGTGTTCTGCGGCAGCGCGCCCTTG
>JAYVCM010000135.1:0-3825 GCA_043749955.1 Limisphaerales bacterium
ATTTTCAACATCGGCGGCACGGAGGAGATTACCATTCTCGAACTCGCCCAGCTCGTCGTGGCCACGCTTGGCTCGAAATCAAAAATTGAACTGATCCCCTACGACCAGGCCTACGCGCCCGGCTTCGACGACATGAGGCGCCGCAAGCCGCGCGTGGAAAAACTGGAACGCTGCGTGCAGTTTCATCCGCAGACGACGTTGCGCGAAATCATCCGGCTGACGGCGGAGTGAGGCGAAAATATTTTCAACCACGGATGGACACGGACAAAAAAAGCGTCAACGAAGCGCGAACAGCTTTCGGATGGCGCGAAGCGTCTGGACTGCGTCGGCTTTAGCCGCGCTTTCGTGCGGGCGCGGGACATTGGTTGGTGGAGGGTTGTTGTGCGGACGGAAAGCGGCGCTGAAGCGACCGCAGTCCAGACGCTTCGCGAGTGCTATGCGTTCAGGCTGGGCGCCGGGTCTTCTAAATCCGTGTTTATCCGTGGCCATCCGTGGTTGAACTCCGTTTTCCCGATTGAAGCTTGGTTTTGGAAGGGCTGTAAGCCGAATTCTGTCTGCACCCTTGCGGGCGGAGAGAATCATTTGTCTCAGCGACCGATACCCGAAACCTGTTTCGCTTTCACGAAACGCGGAACGAGCCGCTCCTCGGTTTCCTATTTGGCCTTGCACCCGATGGGGTTTTCCGTGCCGTCCCGCTCACGCGTGACGCGGTGCGCTTTTACCGCACCTTTTCACCCTTACCACCCGCTTGCGCGGATGGCGGTTTAATTTTCTGTGGCACTTTCCGTCGGCCAGTCTTTCAACTAACCGCCCGCGTGTATCCCAATCAAACGGACTTGGGTTACGCGGCATCGCGCCCTGCGGTGTTCGGACTTTCCTCCCCGGACTTGCGCCCGGAGCGATCCTCCACCCTTCCAAAACCGCTGACAAGATAACTGCTGACCGCAGAATCTCAAGCCGGCAAAACGGGTTCTTCACTGTCTTCGGGAAAAGCCGGCGGCGGAGCGCGGCATTCATGCCGCTTCAATGTCCGAACTACATGGGGTGTTCTTTTCGATTCGACGCATCCAACCGTTCGTGCGGCGAAGCGGCATAAATGCCGCGCTCCTGCCGCATGCATCAGAATAATTTGGGCGCGCTCCGTTCAAAACTGGTCTTCCTTTTCCTTGAACAGCACGTTGAACGTCGTCAGCGAACCGTAGCTGCGCGTGAGGTATTGCTGCATCTCCACCTTCTCGCCGTCCGACAATTTTTCGTGCGCGTTAATTTTTTGTTCCAGCACGCGCAGATTGTTTCTGACCATCACGATCTTGTGGAAGAAAATTTCCAGCGGCACTTCCTTCGTCGCCAACGTCGCGTCCGCCGGATGCAACACCACCTTGCCGCCGTGCCAGCGCAGGCCGAGCTGTTCCACGACGGAATCCGGCTTGTCCAAACCCAGCTTGGTGATCGCCGCCGCCAGCGTCTCCTCGACAAACTGTTTCAGCGGCACGCTCAAGCCGCTCACGGCCACCTGTGGTTCCGCCGGTTCCAGCCCGCTCGGTTCCGGCGCGACGGTGCGTTTGGTGCCGTCGTCGAACTGGATTTCCGCCACGGCCTCGGAAATGGTTTTGACGTTGCCGGTGCCGTATTGCGGATGGCGCACTCTCATGCCGATGCGAAGCGATTCGATTTTCATGGGAGAAATTTAACCACGGATGGACACGGATTAACACGGATTTTTCGCGGGCAAAAACGGAGCGCGGCTGTGTCGTCCTCGACCAGCCGCAGCGCGTGGCTGGCGGTTGACGCCTGGTATAATCCATGTCTGTCTGTGTGCGAACGCGCTGCGGTTGGGCTTCGCCACAGCCGCGCTCCGGCAAAAAATCGTGGCGACAAGGTTTTGGAAAGGCGGTAGGCTCAAGGCAAGATGAAAACGAGCCTGAGATATTATTTGTTTCCCTTTGGAGCTAAATTCATACTGCTCTTGGTGCTCGCGTTTCCGAAATTTGTAGTGGCACAAGGAACATTGAGTGCTTTGGTTATCGATTCTGGTTCGCCCCCGGTTGGATATGCACTGCAGGGTGTTGGCTGGTCTTTTGTTCCAAGCGCTGATTTATCAGTTACCGCAGTCTCTTCGACAGCCCCTCAAGTAAATTTTTGGTTGGGAACAAACCAAGTCATCGCCACCTTTAATTATGCCGGACCATACGGTGGCCCTCCTACGTTTCAAGCACCTACTAATTTTCAGGCCGTTTCATCTTTGTTTTTGTCTGCGGGACAGACTTATTTCATATCTACTCAACAGACAAACTTCACCGATGTGGTTATTGTATCTGTCTATGGCTTGAACCAAAGTGGTTCACCATATGGTCCAACCACATTTACCCCTTCTCCATACATCACTCAATTTGCCAGTTTTTATCTTTCTTCAAGCGGGCAATGGTCGCCAACGACGACGCCGGGATACGACAACGCCAATTACGCTGTGTTGGGACCCAATTTCCAATTCCAAGTTGTCCCAGAGCCAGCGAGCATAGAACTTTCACTTTTAGTTGTTGGAGTTTTGTTTCTCCGCAGACGAACAGCCCCAAATTCTTTACCATGACGGCAAAAAATCGTGGGGACAAAGTTTTGGAAAAGCGGTAGGCTCAAGGCAAGATGAAAACGAACGCAAAATCATTTCCGCTTCGGTTGGTGACTAAATCTTTGCTGCTTTTAGTGCTGGCGTTCCCAAAACTTGTCGCAGCGCAAGGAACTTTGAATGCTCTAAATGTTGGCTTTACTAATGTTGGCGGGGTAATTGGCATTGCTCAAGCAGGTGTTGGTTGGTCTTTTGTCCCGACTTCAGATTTGTTAGTCACTGCAATTTCTTCCACAGCCCCTCAAGTGAGCTTTTGGTTGGGGACAAACCAAGTAATTGCCAATTATAATTCCACAGGTTCGCCGACTGATTTTCAATCTGTTTCCACTCTACTATTATCACAAGGACAAAATTATTATATTTCTTGCCAGCATTCAAACTTTGCCAATCCGTTTGGCATTTTTATTTTCTCTCGAAATGGAATTGATGGGCTACTGCCATTCACAACTTCTTCCTACATTAGCCAGTTTGCCAGCTACTATGTTTCTCCCAGCGGCCAGTGGTCACCCACTGTAACTCCACCAGATAATTCAAATTACCTTTTCGTAGGTCCAAACTTTCAGTTCCAGGTTGTTCCAGAACCGACAAGTTTTGAACTTTCACTTTTAACTCTCGTAATTTTGCTTTTCCGCAGACGAGCGGTTTCAGATTCCTTGCCATGAGCGCAAAGCTCTGCGACTGTTTTGAATTCGAGCGCGTGCTGTGGCGGCAAAATGTCACGCGCGTCGCGGGCGTGGATGAGGCCGGGCGCGGGCCGCTTGCCGGGCCGGTCGTTGCCGCCGCCGTTATTCTGCCGTCGCGCTGGGCGGAAACCGGTCTGCCCGCCGAACTCGCCGGCTTGAACGATTCCAAGCAGCTTACCGAAACGCAGCGCGAAAAGTTTTTCGCCTTCATCACCGGCTGCGGCGAAATCGAATTCGGCATCGCCGCCGTGGACGCAGGCGTGATTGACGAGATCAACATCCTACAAGCCACGCACCGCGCGATGAACGACGCGCTGGCGAAATTGAATCCGCTGCCGCCGCACGCGCTGGTGGACGGTCGGCCGGTGAAAACCTTGCGCGTGCCGCAGACGGCCATCGTGAAGGGCGATGCGCGGAGCTCTTCCATCGCCGCCGCGAGCGTGCTGGCCAAGGTCACGCGCGACCGGCTGATGCTGGGATTTCACGCGCAATGGCCGGAGTATGCGTTCGCCGAGCACA
>JAYVCM010000136.1:0-6018 GCA_043749955.1 Limisphaerales bacterium
TCCGGCCACACCATCGTCATCAGCGCGTATCAATTTCAAGTGAAGCCCGCCGACGTTTCGCCCGGCCTGCTGCCGCTCGAACCCGGCGAAGTGCCGGCGGAATACCGTCTCTTTTTCGACAAGCCCGTGCTCGCGGCGTATCGCTATTCGTCACGGCCGTTCAATTTGAAACTCGCGTTGAGCCCGCTCGCGCAGGGCGATTCGCTCGGGCAGGTCGTGGACCGCGCGTCGCTCACCACGCACATCTCCAAGGAAGGCCAGGCGCTCACCGACGTGCATTATCTCGTGAAGAATCGCGGCAATCCGAACTTCCGCGTCACGCTGCCGGATGGAACGCAGCTCTGGTCGGCCACGGTCAACGGCGCGGCGGTCGTGCCGGTGATGGACGGAAAATCCAATCTCATCCCGCTGCCGCAGCACGCCGACCCGGACACGGTGCTGACGATTGATCTGAAGCTCGCCGCGCGTTCGCCGGATGCGAAACGTTTGAACATCGCCGCGCCCGTCGTCGCCGCGCCGGTGATGCTCGCGGAATGGAAGCTGTTGCCCGACGAAGGCCAACGGCTGGTTTATCGCAATGGCACGCTCACGCCCGCCGGTGGCTCGACCGACGTGTCGGGCTTCGCGCAGATCGCGCGGCTGGCGCATGGCTACGGCGCGGGCGCGGCGTTGAAAGACTTTGGCATCGCGCTGGCCTTGGTGGTGCTTGCGATTTTCCTGTGGCGCTGGACGACGGGTGATGGCGTCAACAGATTCAGCCCGCGTCATCTGCTCGGCGCGGTGGCGGGAATCGCAGCGATTATTTTCGCCGCTGTTTCCATCGTCCATGCGGCCAGATCATTTGAATTTATGACCGCCACGGTGCCGGACGATCTGACGTTCCTCGCGCCGGTGCAGCAGGCGAACAGCGCGTTGACTGTGGAAGTCGCCAACATCACGACAAGCACTTCGACGTTTGCCTTCGGCGGTTCGCTGACCCTCGCGCTGCTCGCGGTTGCAGTCTGGATTTTCGGCTGGCGACAATCACGGAACGCCGGTCTCCGACCCGGCTCGATGGAAAACTCAACCAACTCGCCGGGTCGGAGACCGGCGTTCCACATTCTCGGCTGGACGCTGCTCGCGTGGGCGGCCCTGCGTCTGCCAAACGGTGCGCCCGTGTTTCTCGCCGTCGTCGGTGCGTTCCTATTTTTGCACGTCGTGGTGCCGTCGCTGAAACAACTCTGGCGGCTGCCGGAAATTGCGGATTCCGATGTGCCGCCGACAGAAGGCCACGCCACGCCGACCGTGGTTTCGCTGCTGATCGGGCTGTGTCTGCTTGGCGGCGCGATGAACGGACGCAGCGCGGAATCTTCCATGGCGTTGCCGGAATCCGTAACGCAGCAGATCCGCATCGAGGACAAATTTGCGCTGGCGACGGCGAAGATTCACTGGCAGGCGGAGAAGGGACAAGTGCTGCCGCTGCTGTTCGAGCCGGCGGTGCTGACGCACGTCACTTATCCCAAGTCGCTGAAGCTGGAGGCGTCGCCCGCCGGTTCGCGCAACTCGCAACAGCTCGTCGCGCAATCCGCCGGCGCGTTCGACATCGAGGTGCAGTATCAAATGCAAATTACCAAGCGCGACACCGACAGCGGCTTCATGCTGCCCGTGCCGGGCGGACTCATCAACCGCGCCACGCTCACGCTGGTGAATCTCGACGTGGACGTTTTCTCGCCGCAGGCCGTGTCCGTCCAGCGCAGCGCAAGCGGCAGCAACACCGTGGCGACGCTGGTGCTAGCGCCGGGCGGCTCATGGATTGGCTGGAAGCCGCGCAGCCGCAATGTGAAAAATGAAAAATCCGTTTTCTACGCGGAGATTTCGCAGCTCTACGTTCCGTCGGCGGGCGTGGTTGAAGGCGTGCATCAAGTTTCCATCCGCCCGGCGCAAGGCGAACTCGGGGAACTTATTTTCAACGTGCCTGCCGGCGCGACGATCACGGATGTGACGGATGGGGCAAATGCAACGGATGCCAATCGGCAATCGGTCCCGCCGAGCGGGAGCAATCGGCAATCCATCGTCTCGCTCTGGCGTTTCGATCCTGACGCGCGGAAATTGCGCGTGACGCTGAACCCGGCGCAGTCCAAGCCGTTCGCGCTGGTCATTCGCTCGCAGGTGGCGACAGGAACTTTGCCGTTCGCGCAGCGCGTCGGTTTGATTTCCGTCGAAGGCGCGGCGGGGCAAATCGGCTTGCTCGGCATCGCCACCGGCAACGAAGTCCAGCTCGACGACGTCGGCGCGGAAAAATTTTCCGCCATCAACCTCGAAGATTTTCCCGGCAATGTGGCGCAGCCGCTCGCGGCGCAATTTCCCGGGCTGACCGTGCGCCGCGCGTTTCGCTACTCCGACACGGCGGCGACGGCGCTGGTGAAAGCCTCGCCCGTCGAGCCGGACGTGCGCGTCGAGACGCAGGACACGCTGTCGCTCGGCGAAGACCGCACCGTGCTGGCCTCCACCGCGAACGTGGCCATCACGCGCGCCGGAATTTTTCGTTTGAGTTTCGTCATGCCCGACGGCTTCGACGTGGAATCCATCAGCGGCGCGGCGTTGAGCCATTGGACGGAATTGAAAACGGACGCGGGCCGCGTCATCACGCTGAATCTCACCGGCAAGACGGAAGGCCAGCAGCAGTTTCTCATCAGCCTTTCCGGACCGGGCGTGAAGTCCGGCAATGCGTGGGCCGTGCCGCAAATTTTCTTGCGCGAGGCGGGCAAGCAGCGCGGCACTTTGCTCGTCGTGCCGGAACAGGGGATGCGCCTGCAGGTCGCCACGCGTGACGGCGTGACGCAGCTCGATCCGCAAAAATCCGGCGTCCGGCAGAAGGGCGTGCTGGCATTCCGCATTTTGGAGACGCCGTGGAAGCTCGCGCTCGACATCGAGCAGGTTGACCCGTGGATTCAAGTGACAAGTTTGCAGCACGCGACGGTCAATGAGGCGCAGGTGAAAGTCGCCGCGAATTTGCAGTATCAAATCGAGAACACGGGGCTGAAGGCGTTCCGCGTTTTCATTCCGACGAACGCGGAGGGCGTGGTTTTTCGCGGCGACCAGCTTGCGGATTTTCTCGCGGCGGACGGCGCGGTGACCAACGGGTTGCAGGCGTGGGACATCAAGCTGCATCGCCGCGTCATCGGCCAGTATCTGTTGCAGGTGAATTATCAGACGCACATGGCCGACCAGTCGGGCGAAACAATTTTGCGCGGCGTGCTGGCGGCGGACGTGAACTTGCAGCGCGGTTTTGCGACCGTGCAATCCGCCGGACGATTGCAGGTGCGCGTGGACAATCTGCCCGCGTCGCTCCAGCCGACCGAATGGCAGGGAATTCCGCGCGCGTTGCAAAAAGATCTGCCCACGGTGTCGGCGAGCTTCGCGTATCGCCTCGTCGAGCCGGATTTTCAACTGCCACTGAAGCTCGAACGCCACGAGGCCGCGAAACTTCTGCCGGCACGCGTCAACAACATCACGTTCACCTCGGTGATCTCCGACGCGGGCGTCATGCTCACGCAGGTGCGGCTGGAGATTCTGCCCGGCGACAAACGTCTGCTGCATCTCACGCTGCCGAAGGATGCGAAATTCTGGTTCGCCTTCGTAAATCAGAACGGCGTGTGGCCCTGGCGCGAGGCGGACCAGATTCTGATCCCGCTGGAACAGCAGTCGCGCGGCGACCAGTTGCTGCCGGTGGAAATCTTTTTCAGCAGCGAAGTCGGCAAAGCCGGCGGCGGCTCGCTGGATCTGGATCTGCTCGCGCCGAAATTTGACCTGCCGCTGGAGAACCTGACGTGGCGCGTGTATTTGAACGACAAGTGGCAGGTGAAAAAATGGAGCGGCGCATTGCAGTTGCAGCAGTCGGAAATCGTGGCGAATGGCGGCACGCTCGATCTGCAAAGTTATTTGCAGACCGAATCCAGTTTGCAGCGCGAAAAAACCAAGGAGGCCGAGCAGATGCTTGCACTCGGAAATTCCGCGCTGCAGAAAGGCGACCCGCAGCAGGCGCGACGCGCGTTCCAGTCCGCCTACGGCTTGTCACGGAATGACGCAGCGTTCAACGAGGATGCGCGCGTGCAGTTGAACAATTTGAAATTGCAGCAGGCATTGGTGGGCTTGAACGTGCGGCAGTCCGCCGCCGCCGGCGGGAACAGCGCGATCGTCACCAAGCTGAACGACCTCCGCAACAACGGCGAGGCGAATTACACGCAGTCGGACGCAAAGCAGATCATTGACAACAACAGCGCCGACGAAAACGCCGCGCTGATGAAGTGCGCGGGCCGGCTCATCCAGCAGCAGGACGCGGCGGTGGCGAACCCGGCAGTCATCCGCGCGAACATTCCGGAACAAGGGCGGCTGCTCACGTTCAAACGCGCGGTCGTGGTGGACACCTGGGCGGACTTGAACATCGGCCTGAAGGCGCGCACCGTGAGCGTGGCGGCGTGGAATGTGCGTTTGCTCGTGCTGGCGATCACCGCGCTGGTGCTGGCCGGACTCGGGCTGCTGGCGCGGAGCGTGGTGAAAACGCAGCGGGCGTGATTTCACCGAGCGGAATTGCCGCAGGTAGTGGGACGGGCTTCCAGCCTGTCAAGTTCATGCTTGGTTTGCGCCGGGCGTTCTGCGGATTGGTCGTTGCGGGTTCAAGCCAGCGGCGGTAAACCGCGCGCAGTCCAGACGCTTCGCGTTTCACTTTGATTTTCAAACCGCGCGAAGCGTCTGGACTGCGGCTGCTTCAGCGCCGCTTTTTGGACGGGGGAATATATTGATGCTCGTGCAATGGAGTGACAGCGGCCGCGCAACTGGACAGGCTGGAAGCCTGTCCCACTACCCGAGGTCGGCGGGGGAATTGCAGTTCAGAAAAAATCGCGCCTCGTCGCCGGCCACGTCAACGAAGTTCACCAACCGCGCCTGCGCGCAGCGTTTGGCAAAATGTTTCACGGCGCAGGAATTTTCATCGAGCAGCGCCACGGCCAGCGGCAGCGCGGCCTTGGGATAAAACGCGGCGAGCGGTTCGAGGTTTCCCTTCACGCGCGGCACCGCGCCGGAATTTTCCGAGCAACGCGCCGCCAGTTGGCGCAGCCAGTCCGCGCTCATGCCCGGTAAATCCACCGCCAGCACAAGCAGCAGCGGAGATGAAATGGCATCCAGCGCCCGCTCAATGCCCGCGAGCGGCCCGGTGTCTGGAAATTTATCTTGGAGAACGCGGCAGCCGAACAAGGAATAGTCCGCATCCGCACGACCGGAAATAAAAACTTCTTCCGCCCCGGCGTTGCGCACGAGTTGAATCTGCCGCGCGAGCAAAGTCTGTCCGCCCATTTCCAAAAACGCCTTGTCACATCCCATGCGCGAGGATTTTCCGCCGGCGAGAATGACCGCGCTGAAGTTCATGCGTCCACTCGCAATTTTCCGTCGGTGAGAATCCGCGCGCGCAATCCGCCTCGTCCTTGCAGCATTTTTTCCGCGCCTGGCCCGATGGCCTCGTTCATCCAGTGACACGGGGTGCACTCGGCCACGCCTTCAAACTGGACGCCCTGCACTTCAAAATGTTTCCCGACGAGTGAATTCAAATCCACGCCGGAAGTGACAATGTTCCGCCGCGTGACACCCGGCACCTTGTTGCTGACGCCAGCCTGGCCGCAGACCTCGTCAAAAACTTCGGCGGAAAAAAACGTGACCTGGCCCTTGTAATTTTCTTTGTAGTCAAAAAAACGGTCGCCCTTGATGCCGCGCCCGGCGACGCACTCGATCTCCGGCACTTCAAGCGTCGGATAATCGCCTGGTGCCTGGCCGTGATGGCCGTAAAAATTGTGGCCGGGCGAAATATAAATGTGGCGAATCTTCACACGTCCAAGATGGCGCGATTTGTTTTGCCGGTCAAAACCAAATCATTCTCATCGTCATCCTCCGATATGACTCAAAAAGAAAGTTACCCGATCTCTGTGGAGAAAGGGGTTGAAAAGGATACGTTGCCTCAAAAAGGGTGTTACCTACGACATGCCCCTA
>JAYVCM010000137.1:0-6834 GCA_043749955.1 Limisphaerales bacterium
CTGCGCGTCGCGCTGGCCGCGTTCGCGGCCATGCTGCTCGCGCCGCAGCTCCCGCCGTTCCCGCTCAACCACCTCGACCTGTTTTCCCTGTTCGGCCTGTTCTTCCGCGAAATCAGCATCGGCCTGCTGCTCGGCTTCATCGGGCGCATCATTTTTTTCGCGGTGGACATCGCCGGTTCCGTCATCGCCAACGAACTCGGCTTGAACATGGGCACGCTGTTCGATCCGCTCACGCGCCAGTCCGAGCAGTTGCCGGCCACGATCTTATTTCTCCTCGCCACCGTGACGATGCTGACGCTCGACTTGCACCACGGCATGTTGCTGGGCTTCGCCAGGACGTTCGAGGTGCTGCCGCTCGGCGGCGGGCAGTTGAGTTCCGCGCTGTTCGAGAACGTCGTGCACCGCACCTCGGGCATTTTCGTGGTCGCCGTGCAGATCGCCGCGCCGTGCATCGCCGTGTCGTTCGTCATCACGGTATTTTTTGCGGTGATGAGCCGCGCCGTGCCGCAGATGAACGTGTTCGGCGAAAGCCTCGGGTTCCGCATCGCGGGCGGACTCATCGTGTTCGGGTTCACGCTGCAAATTTCCGCGCAATACGTCGCGAATTATCTGCGCCGCCTGCCGGACGATTTGATGTCGTTCGGACACCTGATGGGAGGAAACTAAAATGTCCGAACAGGTAGGCGAAAAAACGGAGCAGCCGACGCAGCGCAAGCTGGAGGAGGCGATCAAGCACGGCCAGACCCCGCGCAGCGCGGAGGTGCAGACCGTGTTCGTGCTGCTCGCCTCGGTCGCCGCGCTCACGTTCAGCGGCCGCGAATCCTGGGGCCAGCTCGTCAACGCCTCCGTCTCCACCTTCAGCCATCTTTACAACACGCCGCTCTCCGCGAACTCCCTCCAGGCCTACGGCGTCGCGGGGGTTCTCGTCCTTCTGAAATGTGCCGGGCCGCTCGTGCTGGCCACGATGCTCGCGGGCCTGCTCGCCGGCGCGATGCAAAGCCGCTTTCAGACTGCGTCCGAAGTGCTCGCGCCCGACTGGGGCCGCGTGAATCCGCTCGAAGGTTTCAAGCGGCTGTTCTCCGCCCGCTCCGCCGTGCCGACCGCGCTCGCCATGGTGAAATTCGTCTTCGTCATCGCGCTGACGTATTCGCAGATCCGGAAAGTTCTCGCGGATCCGATTTTCACCACGTCCGTCAGCGTGGCGCGGCTCGCGGAATTTCTCGGCTCGACCGCGCTGGGGATTTTATTGCGCGTCTGCCTGGCTTTGCTCGTCATCGCCGCCGTGGATTACGGCTATCAATTCTGGCGCACCGGCCGCGACCTGATGATGACCAAGGACGAAATCAAGGAGGAATCCAAAAGCACCGAGGGGAATCCGCAGATGAAGGCCGCGCGCCGCCGCCGCCGCACCGTCAGCAAGGCCAAGCAGCTCGCCGAAGTCGCCCTCGCCGATGTCATCGTTACGAACCCCACGCGCATCGCCATCGCGCTGCGCTACGACCGCAAGACCATGAAGGCCCCGCGTGTCGTGGCGAAAGGCATCCGTTTGAACGCGCAAAAAATCCGCGAGATCGCCGCACAGCATCAGGTGCCCATCATGGAAAACAAACCGCTCGCGCGGATGCTCTTCAAGCACGCAAAGGTCGGCGGCGAAGTTCCGGCGAATCTTTACGGAGCCGTCGCGGAAGTGCTGGCGTGGGTCTATCGCGTCAACCGCTACCGCTATTTTGCGGAGCGAAACCAGGTGTGAGGACGGGTCGTGTGGAACGGGAGCAGGGGAAAAGCGGCGGTGAACCGACCGCAGTCCAGACGCTGCGCGCGGCACGGTGACGTTCAGTGGACGCGCAGCGTCTGGACTGCGGTTGCTTTAGCACCGCTTTAGAAGCCCGAAATACTTCCCGGCGTCCTCTGCGGTGCTATCTCCCGACTTCGTCGCGTGCTGCGAAGTTTTTTTTCGGAGGAACATTCAACACTCAACATTCAACTCCGAACCCGCAGGTGCGACGGTCATTGGGCGTTCGATGTTGAATGTTGAATGTTCGATGTTTTGGTTGCGGCTCCGCCGCGCTGCGCCTTTGCGTTTGTCCGGCTATTTTCAACGGCGGCGGCGGCAAAAAGCTTCTTGGCGGACTTCCTGCTTAACACCTCCCGGCGGCAAAAATTTTCCGCCGCCGCATCGGGTTTGCGGCCACAAAAACTTTTGAAAAAATTCTCATGGGTGCATTGAGTGACAGACTGCAAAAGCTGATCCGCCATGGCGATCTGTGGCTGGTTTTCGGGCTGTTCGGCACAATCCTGCTGCTGATCCTGCCCGTCCCGCCGATGCTGCTGGACCTGCTGCTGGCCATCAGCATCGGGCTTTCGCTGCTGACGTTGCTGGTCATTCTTTACCTGCGCACGCCGGCAGAATTTACCGGGTTTCCCACGCTGCTGCTGTTCATCACGCTGTATCGCCTCGCGCTGAACGTCGCCTCCACGCGGCTCATTTTGCTGGACGGTTACGCGGGCCACATCATCGAGGCGTTCGGAAATTTTGTCGTGCGCGGCAACTACGTCGTGGGCCTCGTCGTGTTTTGCATTCTCGTGCTGATCAATTTCATCGTCATCACCAAGGGCGCGGGGCGCATCGCGGAAGTCGCGGCGCGGTTCACGCTGGACGCGATGCCCGGCAAGCAGATGGCGATTGACGCGGAACTCAACGCCGGCCTCATCAATGAAACCGAGGCGCGGAACCGTCGCCGTGCGGTCGAGGAGGAGGCGGATTTTTACGGCGCGATGGACGGGGCGAGCAAGTTTGTGCGCGGCGATGCCATTGCGGCCATTCTCATCACGATCATCAACATCGTTGGCGGCTTCGCCATCGGCATCATGCAAAAGGGCATGACGATGAATGAAGCCTTGTCGCGCTTCACGATGTTGTCCATCGGCGACGGCCTCGTCTCGCAGATTCCCGCGCTCATCACGTCGGTGGCGGCGGGCATTCTCGTGACGCGCGCCACGTCGAAAAACGATCTGGGTCGCGAACTGACCCGCCAGCTTTTGGTTTATCCCAAGGCGCTGACGATTCTCGCGGTGATGCTGGGCATTCTCGCGCTGGTGCCGGGTCTGCCGACGATGCCGTTCCTCTCGATGGCGACGGTGGTGGGTTTGCTTGCTTATTCGCTTAATAAAAACGGCGTGCCGGAACTCTCGCAGTCGGCCACGGCGTTGGCGGCGGCGGGCGCGAATGGAAAACCTGGCGATCCAAAAAATCCGGGCGCGGCCACGGCGGCGGACGCGAAGGCGGCGGACAAAATTGAAACATTGCTCGCGCTCGACACGTTGCAGATCGAACTCGGCTATGGGCTCGTGGCGATGGCCGACGGAAAGAAAGGCGGCGACCTGCTGGAACGCGTGACGGGGGTGCGGCGGCAGTTCGCCTCGGACATGGGCGTGCTCGTGCCGCCGATCCGTTTGCGCGACAATTTGCAGCTCGGCAACAACGATTATCGCTTTGTTTTAAAGGGCAATCCCATCGCGCAGGGCCAGCTCATGCCGCAGCACTGGCTGGCGATGAACGCGACGAACAGCAAGGCCGTGCTCAAGGGCATGCCGACGGTGGAACCGGTTTTTCAACTGCCCGCGACGTGGGTTTCGGAAGTGGAACGCAAGAACGCGGAGGTCGCCGGGTTTACGGTGGTGGACGCGCCGTCGGTGTTGATCACGCATTTGTCGGAGACGGTGCGGCGGCATTGCCACGAAGTTTTGACGCGGCAGGACGTGCAGGTGCTGCTCGACAATCTGAAGCAGACGCATCCGGCGGTGGTGAACGAACTCGTGCCCGGCCAGTTGAGCGTCGGCCAGGTGCAGCGCATTTTGCAGAATCTTTTGGCGGAGGGAATTTCCATCCGCAACCTCGCGGGCATTTTGGAAAAGGTCGGCGACTACGCGTCGCTCACGAAAAATCCCGACGAACTTTCCGAGCACGCGCGGCGGGCGCTCGGGGCGCAACTGTCGCGGCCGTTCCAGACGGAGAACGGCAGCGTGCGCGCCATCACGATTGATCCGAAGCTGGAGGCGCAGTTGTCGCAGGGTGTGCGGCAGTCCGCGAGCGAAGTCGCGCTGGTCATCGAGCCGCGCGTGGCGCGGCACGTCATTGATGCGCTGTCGCGCGTGATCCAGCAGATGCTCGCGGCGGGCCAGCAGCCGGTGGTGTTGTGCGCGCCGCAACTGCGCCTGGCGTTCCGCCGGTTTTTCGAGCACACGTTCACCGACCTCGCGGTGCTGTCGTATGCGGAAATTCCGGCGCGCGTGCAGGTGCAGAACGCGGCGGTGATCCCGGGGCTGGAACCGGTTTAAGAAATGAAACCCGGAAACATCCAACAACCAACATCGAACATCCAACATCCAGGGAATGTTCGATTGGGAACGCATTGGTTGTTCGATGTTGGATGTTGAATGTTGGATGTTTTCCACGCTTATCAAATGAAACTCTCCTCCTTCACCGCAGAAAACGCCAATGACGCCGTGCGTCTGGTGACGGAACGTCTGGGGCCGGACGCGGTCATCGTGAGCGTGCGCAAACTGCCGGGCAATGGTTTTGCAAGGCTGCTACAGCGCGGCGGGCAGATCGAGGTCACGGCGGGCGTGCCGGAACAACCGGCGGCGCGTCAGACTGCGGTGGCGGGCGGGGAGGCTTACGTTCCGTTCAGCGACAAAGTTGCGGAGCCGGAAAATTATCCGGCGCACGCGCCGCATCGCTGGCGCAGCGTGACGTGGCTGGAATCGCTCGGCCTGCTGCCGGAGTTCGCGGAACGGCTCGAACAAAAAATCATTTCCGTGCGCGGTTCGTTTCCGCCGCCAAATCCGATTGAAGAATGGTCGGCGGTGCGCGACACGCTGGCGACGTTCTGGCGTCCATCGCGCCCGGCGGAGGACGGCACGGGGCGTCCGCATGTTTTCATCGGGCCGGCCGGTTCGGGCAAGACGACGGTGCTGTGCAAGTGGATGACGGCGGCGGTGCTGAAGGGCGAACAGCGCGCGCGGGTCTGGCGGCTGGACGGCGAGACGGCGAACACCTCGGAATCGCTGTCGCTGCACTGTGAAATGCTCGGCGTGCCGGTGGAACGATTTTGGAGCGAGCCGGCCAGCGCGGAAGATCTGCTGTTCGTGGATCTGCCGGGCGTGGAGCCGCACAACGTGAAGAGCATGGCGGTGCTGCGCGACGTGCTGTTTTCGCTGCCGCAGCCGCATGTGCATCTGGTGTTGAACGCCGCCTATGAGACGACTTTATTGTTCGAGCAGTTCCACGCGTTTGCGCCGCTGATGCCGGAGGATTTGATCTTCACGCACCTCGACGAGGAGCATCGCCGCGTGAAATTGTGGAACTTCGTGCTGGGAACAAATTGCACTTTGGGCTGGCTGGCCGGGGGGCAAAAAATACCGGGTGAATTTCGCCGCGCGGACTCGTTGCTTTTATTTCCCAACAAAAATCAGCGGTGAACATTGGCGAATCTGATTTTCGCCGGATTGGAAAAACGGGTGGCAAAGGGCTTGCTAAAGAGGGAAACGAAGATGAAGGCAATAATGATTCTCGGAGCGAACGCGGGGTTTGTCCTCGGCCTGGGTGCGAGCCTCCTGGGTGATTGCGCGTGGCCGGCGACGCTCTGGCACGCGGGAGTGGCGGCGCTGATCGGCGGCATCCTCGGCCGCTGGTGGGGAAGAATTCTTTTTGCCGGATTGAATGACGCGCTCGAACAACGCCGTCGTGACCGCGCCGCCGCCGCCGCTGCGGAAACCAAACCTGCCGTCAAAGTTTGAAACCGTTTCCATTTATCACCATGAACACCTGTTTGAAAAATCCCACGGAAAACGACCTGTTAAAAAAACACGCGCCGATGGTGGCCGTGATCGTGAACCAGCTGGTCGGCACGCTGCCGGCGCTGTTCAGCCGCGACCATCTGCAGGGCCTCGGCCTGATCGCGCTGCTGCGGGCAGTGCGGAGCCATGCGCCGGCCGGCGGGGTTTCGTTTGAAACATTTGCGCGCATCGAAATCCATCGCGCGCTGCTTTGTGAGATCCGCCGCGTGGGCCGGTGGGGAAAAATCTGGTTCAACGGCACGGCCGAACGCCGCGCGCCGCTGGCCGCCAACCCTTCAACCTCCTTCCAAGCATGAACACCTGCCCCGTCGAGACCGTGGAAACCAAAACCGTCGAGGCGCCGCCGGCGTGGGGCTGGCCGGCGAACGCGCCCACCGCCGATGTCGTGCGCACCTCCGCGCCGAACGCGCAGGAGTTATGGAAGCGTTATCATCGCCAGTCCGACACGGACCCGGAGACGGAGAACGAGCTGGTGCAAAAATATATTCCGCTGGTGCAATCGGTGCTGGGCCGGCTCGCGATGACGCTGCCGGAACACGTCAGCCAGGATGATCTGTTCAGCACGGGACTCATCGGCCTGCTGCAGGCGCTGCGGAATTATGATCCGGGCTGCAACACGTCGTTTGAAACGTATGCGCGGGTGCGCGTTCGCGGCGCGATGCTGGATGAACTGCGCCGGATGGACTGGGTGCCGCGCACGATCCACGAGAAGGCGCGCAAATTAAAAGGCGTTCTTTCCGCGCTCGAACAAAAACTCGGCCACACGCCGACCGAGGTGCAGATGGCGAAGGAGATGAAAATGTCGCCGGACGAATACGCGGAACTGCTCGATGAAGTCCGGCCCGCCGCGTTCGTCTGCCTGGACGCGGTGAGTTCCACGGACGACGGCGACGGCGGCGCACTTTACGAAATCATCGCGGACAACAACGGCGAAAGCCCGCTGGACAATGTCTCGATGAGCGAGCTCAAGCAGGT
>JAYVCM010000138.1:0-5959 GCA_043749955.1 Limisphaerales bacterium
CAAGGCGGCCAACTGCGCGTCGGACAGCCAGCGGAACTTCGTCACGTCGGCGACGTTCAACGAGAGCGGTTCGGCCTGAACCGCCGCCGCCAGCTCGACATTGATGCTGGCGAAAGCCTCTGGGGTGGCGGCGTATGATTTGAAAACCCATGACAGAACCAGCAGCCCGGCAAGAATCCATTTTAGATTTTTCATTTTGTCCCTTTCCAATTGCCAGCTTTCTAACAACCCGGCCAGTTGAGCGCAAGTAAAATAGTGGTTATAGTCACTGGACGCAAAATCCACTGGTAGTTGAGCCTTTATGGGTTGAAAAAACCGACTTCTCTACAAGTGCTGGGGCACAGGATTCGCGAGACCCGCAAAGCCAAGGGGCTGTCTCAAGAAGACCTTGCTTTGAAGTCGGACACCGATCCCAGCTACATTGGCGGAGTCGAAAGGGGACAGTGCAATCCTTCGTTCAAGAAACTTTGTGCTATCGCCAATGTGCTTGGACGGGATGTTGGCAGTTTGACTCGGAATTTACCCCTGCCCTAAATTTCTGTAAAAACAGGTCTGCCGGCGACGCACTGCGCCGCCAACAAATTAAGACCACTTTTTTCATCTCGCAAAAATCTGCCGGATCACGTCCTCGATCGGCACTTCCTGGATGTCAATGTCCGTCACCGGCAGCTCGTCCAGCAGCGCCTTGCACGTCGGGATCACGCGGTCGCGCTTCACCTTCAACTTGATGGCTTCGGAAGTTTTTTCCACGACCTCGCCGTAGCGCAGCAGGCTCTCCGCCGGATGCTGGTCCGCGTTGGCGCACTGGATCGTGATGAGCTTGAAGTCGGCAAAGCGGTCCACGATCTCGCTTAACTTGCCGTCGAAAAAAAGTTTGCCGTGGTCAATGATGATGACGCGCTCGCACAATTCCTGGATGTCCGCCATGTAATGGCTCGTCAGGAGAATCGTTGTCTTGTGCTCGGCGTTGTGGCGGCGGATGAAATCGCGGACGGTTTTCTGCGAGGTCACGTCGAGGCCGATGGTCGGCTCGTCGAGAAATAAAACCTTCGGCTGATGCAGCAGCGAGGCGATGAGCTCCATCTTCATCCGTTCGCCGAGCGAAAGTTCGCGGACGCTCACGTTCAACTTTTCCTTCACGTTCAGCAGTTCGGTCATCTCGCCGACGGTGCGCTCGAAACGATCCTTGGGGATGCCGTAAATTTTTGCGTTCAACTCCAGCGATTCGCGCGCGGGCAGATCCCACCAGAGCTGGTTTTTCTGTCCGAGCACGAGCGCGAACTGGCGGCGGTAAGCATCATCACGCTCCCACGGCGTGTGGCCGAGCACCTTCGCCGTGCCGCCGGTCGGAAACAACAGGCCCGAAAGCATCTTGAGCGTGGTGGTCTTCCCCGCGCCGTTCGGGCCAAGAAAACCGACGAGTTCGCCGGGTTCGATTTTGAAACTGACCTCGTTGACCGCCAGCGTCTGCTCGTAGTGCCGGTGAAAAAGCCCTTTGACCGCGCCGGAAAAACCCGGCTGCTTCTTGTAAGTGCGGAAAGCTTTGGTGAGCTGGCTGACTTCAATCGCTGGCATCGTGGCAGTTTCCCGTTTCAAGTTTTCAGTTTCAAGCTGTTATTCAAAATTCAATCGGGCGGCGGAGCGCGGTGTGAACGCCTTGTCATTACCACAAGTCGAAGACGACCTCGGAGATGAATCCCAAAGGGATTCCGGCCCAAAGCCCAAGGTTGCGAGGCACGAGCTACCTTGGGTAAGTCGTCCAGGATTTCCCCAACCCCAACGGGGTTGCGGCCTCGTCACGGCCATACCCGCCGCAACCCCGTTGGGGTTGGCTGGATTTTCGGTTGACTGACCCAGGGTAGCTCGTGCCTCGCAACCCTGGGCTGGCGGACACAATCCCTTTGGGATTGCCCGCAAGCCCTCGTCGGGATGTGGGTGATGGCAAGGCATGAACGCCGCGCTCCGTTGGCGCAACCGTGCGCCACTTTTTTTTATGAGTCTCAACCTTGGTTCTCCGCCAGAATTTTTTGCAGCCGCTCCAGCACCATCGCCGGGGAAACCGCCGCAATACAATGGCTCGCGCTGTGGCACGATTCCGTCAGGCCGCTGCAAGTGCAGGGTGTTCCCTGCAACGCCGTGTGCTGCCCGCCGATGGGCGCCCATTGCGCGGCGGGGCTCGGTCCAAACAAACCGATGGTTCGCACGCCCAGCGCCGCCGCGTAGTGCAGCGGGCCGGTGTCGCCGGAGACAAAAACGGCGGCGCGTTTCAGCCACACGAGAAACGTGGCGAGGTTCGGGTCCGTCGGCAGCACGGGCGCGTCCGGGACAATTGTTTTTATCTCCGCCAGCACCTGCTGTTCGCGCGCGCCGCGGCCGGTGGAAAACATCAGGTTCACTCCGGCGGCGTGGGCGAGTTGATAAAGCCTGGCCCAATGCGCGACCGGCCACTGCTTCTTGTCATTGCTGGTCGTGACGTGGCACAGCACCGTCCGCGGCGGAAAGGGCGCGACGACGGATTTTTCCAGCGCGGGATCGGTGTGAATTTCCGCCTCGAACGACGAAGGCGGCGGCACCTGCCAGGCCGACAGGACATGAAAGAGCAGCCGCGATTCGTGCTGTGGAATTTTTTCCGGCGCGACGCGCTCCGTGTAGCAAAATTTGCGGCCAAAAAATCCGCCGCCTTCCGCGCGGGCCAGCCGTCGTCGCGCACCGATGAAGCGGCTTAAAATTGCGCCCCGGTCGTTGCCGGCAAAATCCACCGAACGGTCAAACTTCTCGCGGCGTAGCGCGCGGATGAGCGGCCAAGTTTCCGCAAGGCTCGCGCGGCCGCGCCGGCGTGGCATGGCCCAGACGCGCGTGAGCCACGGCAGATGCTGGAACAGCGGCGAGATTTCCGCCGGCACGAGCAGATGGATTTCGCTCTGCGGAAAATGTTCGCGCAGCGCACGGAGCGCGGGCGTCATCAACACCGCGTCGCCGAAGTATTTGAACTGGAGGGCGAGGATTTTTGGCGCGCTCACGGGAGGGGTTGGGTAGTGTTCGATGGAACGCAGTCTTCGGTCAGGGTCATTATCCACAAGCCGAAGACGACCTCAACTGATGAATCCCAACGGGATTCCGGCTCAAAGCCCAAGGTTGTCCCGCGTTGCGGGAAGCTACCTTGGGTATGCGTCATCCAGAATTCCGCCAACCCCAACGGGGTTGCGGCTGGGTTGTCCGCGAAGAGGCCGCAACCCCGTTGGGGTTGGCTGGATTTTCTGCGGCTGACCCAGGGTAGCTCGTGCCTCGCAACCCTGGGCTGGAGGACACAATCCCTTTGGGATTGCCTGCGGGATCGCGTCGTGATGTTGGCAATGACAAGTTCTTCACGCCGCTTCAACCCACGAAAATAAAGTTGGCTGGAAAATTCTATCGTCTTGCACAAATGGACGGTGAAGCGGCCCCGCGTGCGGGGCCGCGCTCCCATGAAATGTTTGCACGGCGCGCTCACGAGGCGAATTGCAGTTCGTAAAGTTTTTGGTAGATGCCGCCGCGCTGGACGAGTTCGTCGTGCCGTCCGGTTTCCACAATCTTTCCCTGATCCATCACGACAATCAAATCGGCGTGCAGAATCGTCGAGAGCCGGTGCGCGATGCAGATGGTCGTGCGGCCCTGCATCAATTCATCGAGCGCCGTCTGCACCGCGCGTTCGGATTCCGTGTCGAGCGCGCTGGTGGCCTCATCCAGAACCAGAATCGGCGCGTTCTTCAAAACCGCGCGGGCGATGGCGATGCGCTGGCGCTGGCCGCCGGAAAGCGAGACGCCCTTTTCACCGATGACGGTGTCGAAACCTTGGGGTTTGTCCTCAATGAATTCATTGGCATGCGCATGTTTTGCAGCGGCAACAATCTCCTCATTCGCCGCCCCCAGCCGGCCCAGCTCGATGTTCCGGCGGATGGTGTCGTTGAACAAAATATTTTCCTGCGCGACGACGGCGATCTGGTTCCGCAAGTCGCGCGTGGAAACTTCGCGCACATCCACGCCGCCGACCTTCACCGTGCCGCGCACCGGGTCGTAAAAACGCAGGAGCAGATTGGCGAGCGTAGTCTTGCCGGAGCCGCTCGCGCCGACGAGCGCGACGAGCTGGCCGGCCTTGACGGTGAGGTTGATGTTTCGCAGCACCGGCTTTTCACCGTAGTTGAAATCGAGGTTTTGAAATTCGATGTCGGCATTGGAAGCGTGGAGCATCCTGGGCGCGGCAGGTTCCGGCACGGAATTTTTTGTGGCGAGCAGTTCAAAGACGCGTTCGCTGGCGGCGCGGGCCTGATGCAATTGATTGTGCAGCCGCGTGAAGGCCTTGATGGGCGGGTAAATCAAAACAATCGTCAGGATGAACGCGAGAAAATCCGACTCCTTGGGCTGCTGGTCTTTCGGCAGGTTGAGGACGTAAAAGAAAACCAGGGCGATGCCCGCCGCGCCAAAAATTTCCATAAGCTGGCTGGGAATTTCGTTGGCGCGGACGATGCGCATCATGTGGCCGACAAATTTTTTCGTGGTGGCCCGGAACTGCGCGCTCACGGTTTCTTCCAGATTGTAGGCCTTGATGACGCGGTTGCCGGTGAAGGATTCGTGCATCAGGTTCGTCAGCTCGGCATTGTGCTGCTGGGCGGCGCGGGCGGATTTGCGGACCTTGCGGCCAAAAATAATGATCGGCACAAGGCACACGGGAAACACCACGACGGACACGAGCGTGAGCGCGGGCTGCAGCACCAGTTGGAGGCCGATCAGACAAAAAATCGTGACGGGATCCTTGACCGCCGAGGCGAACGAACTGCCCACGATGCCGTAAAGCACCTGCGTGTCATTTGTGATGCGCGCAATCAAATCGCCGGTGCTGGCGCGGCTGAAAAATCCGAGCGAAAGATTTTGCAGATGGGCGAACAGTTTCGTGCGGATGTCGGCGATGGCGTGCATGGCCGACCAGTTGGTCAGGTAGATGCTCAAGTATTGGAGCGTGTTCCGGAGCAGCATGATCGCGGGGATGGCGCCGACGACGAGCAACCAGCCGAGCCGGTCGTTCGCGGCGGGCGCATGGATTTCCGGCACGATGGCCGCCAGCCGCTCCGACAGCGGATGAATCCACTTGGGCGCGTCCAAAAGTTTCTGGTGAAGATCCACGCCGCCTTCAAACACCAGTTGGACCACGATCTTGACGGTCGCGATGAGCAGGCCGTTGACGAACCCGTAAAAAATTCCGCAGAGCAGGCCGAGGAAAAAGCGTCCGCGATACGGGCGGACGAATCCCCAGAGCTGGCGTAAAAAGTCGGTCATGCGTCCTCATTTTTTGGCGGATGGCGGCAGAAAGCGAGAGTTTTATTGCCGGTCGGGATATTCGGTAGGAATTCAACGCAAAGACGCAAAGATGCAAAGGCGCGAAGCAGGGGGAGCATGGTTTGGAACGCCGGGCACCGTCCCGGCGCGAAGTTGATTTGATTCCCACTGGCCGAGACGGTGCGCGGCGTTCCGTTTGTGAGGCAAATGTTGATACCCAAGGCCGCCAGTTTCTAAATCCTTTGCGCCTTCGCACCTTTGCGTCTTTGCGTTAAAAGTCTTCGCTTGGGTTTTTTATTCTGTTCACCAAAGCCCCGTTGCCACATTCTGCCGCGCACATGAGCCAGTCGTCTGACATCGCGGACATCGCCGTCGTCATCCCGGTCTTCAACCAGCTTCACTTCACGCAAAACTGCGTGGACAGCCTGAACCGCGCGGGCGTGGCGGATTCGCAGATCATCATTGTCAACAACGGCTCCACTGACGGCACCAAGGAATTTCTCGCATCACGACCAGACATCCGCGCCATCCACAACGAAACGAATCGCGGCTGCGGCGGCGCGTGGAGCCAGGGTTCACGGGCGGCCAACGCGACTTGGACCGTTGTGCTGAACAACGACGTGCTGGTGCCGCCGGGCTGCTTGGAAGG
>JAYVCM010000139.1:0-9464 GCA_043749955.1 Limisphaerales bacterium
CAGGAGCGCATCCGCGAACGGTTCGGCGACCGCGTGACGCTGATGAAATCGTTGCAGGCGCAGGGCATGACCTTCGAGCAGTTCCGCAAACAGGTGCGCGAGCAATACATCGAGTCGGCCATGCGCAGCCAGAACATCGCGCGCGAAATCATCATCTCGCCCTACAAGGTGGAAAATTTTTACAACACCCACCCGGACGACTACAAGCTCGAAGACCAGGTGAAGCTCCGCATGATCGTCCTCAACAAATCCTCCGCCACCGAGACGAACACCGTCCAGCTCGCCCTGGAAATCTCCGCCAAGCTCAAGGACGGCGCGACCTTCGCCGACCTGGCCTCCGTTTATTCGCAAGGCTCGCAGCAGCACGAGGGCGGCGAATGGGGCTGGGTGGAATACTCCGTCCTCCGCAAGGAACTCGGCGACGTCGCCGTGGCGCTCCCGCCCGGCCATGTCAGCGCACCGATTGACACGCCTGACGCCGTCTATCTCATGCTCGTCGAGGAAAAGAAACCCGCCCACGCCAAGCCGCTCACCGAGGTCCGCGCCGACGTCGAGAAAACCCTCCGCATCCAGCAGCAGGCGAAGTTGTCCAAGGAATGGATGGACGGCTTGAAGAAAAAAACCTTCATCCGGTATTTCTGAAACGTGACGAGTGATGCGTGATGCGTGAATGAGGAGCGTCACCCATCACGCATCACGCATCACGCATCACATGAAAGGCTGGCTTGGAATTTCCCTTGGTGATGTAACGGGCGTCGGCCCGGAAGTCGCGCTCAAGGCCATCGCCGCCGAAGCCGGACGCGATGAAGCCAAATACCTCCTCATCGGCGACGAAAAAATTCTCCAGCGGCTCAACGGGAGGCTGTCGCTCAACCTGCCGCTGAAAAAATTTTCCAGTTACGGTGACACAGGAAAATTTTTCGCGGTGAACGGCCCCGCCGGGAGCGCCGGCATCCTGCCGGCGAGTTCCGCCACAAACCCGCCGGCAGGGATGCCGGCGCTCCCGGAAAATCTTCCCGCCGGTTCGCCGCTCGCCGCCAGCGCCGCCGTGGCCGCGCTGCGCGATGGCGGACAACGCTGCCTGCGTGGCGAACTCGACGCGCTCATCACTGCGCCCGTCAACAAGGCATCCATCATCCGCGCCGGACATAATTTTATCGGCCAGACGGAATTTCTCTCCGAACTCGCCGGCACCAAACGCACCGCGATGATGCTGCTTGGCACCGACGAACGCGGCCGCTGGCTGCGTGTCGCGCTGGCCACGGTTCACATTTCCATTAAATCCGTTCCTGAAAAATTGACGGCGGAAAAAATCACGCTCGCCATCGAACTCGCCGCGCAGTCGTGCCGCGACCTGGGGCTGTCACGCGCACGCATCGCCGTCGCCGGTTTGAATCCACACGCAGGCGAAGGCGGAGAATTTGGCGATGAAGAGATTAAAATTATTTCACCGACGGTTCTCGCTGCGCAGAAACGCGGATTCGATGTCACCGGCCCGTTGAGCGGCGACACGGTTTTTCACTATGCGCTGCAAGGGGATTTCGATGCCGTCGTGGCGATGTATCACGACCAGGGGCTCGCGCCGCTGAAAGCCGTCGCCTTCGACACCGGCGTGAACTGGACGCTCGGCCTGCCCTTCATCCGCACCTCGCCCGACCACGGCACGGCTTACGACATCGCCGGTAAAGGAATCGCCAATCCTTCAAGCATGATTGCGGCGATCCGGCTGGCGAAGCAGTTGGCGCGAAATAAAAAGTAGCGTCAGCCATCTTGGCTGACGTAAAGCCGTGGCTTCCAGCCCGGCGGAAATAGGCAGCCTTTCCAAAAAACCGTGGTGAAACCGGGGACGTTTCGGCCTGCGAACGATTTTTTCCGGGCGGCAAGATGCCCGCCCTCTACGGCAGGCAGGATGCCCGCCGCTACATCTCCGAATCAGCCCATCAACTCCCGCACCTTCGCGCCGATGTCGCCCTGCTTCACCAATGATTCGCCGACGAGGATCGCGCCCGCGCCGCACTTCTGCAAACGCTCCACGTCCGCGCGCGTGTGGATGCCGCTCTCGGCGACGAGCAGGGGAGAGGATGGAGGATGGAGGATGGAGGATGGAGTGGAAGTCTTTGCCATCTTCAATCCTCCATCTTCTATCTTCGCAGCCAGTCTCTCGGTCGTCGCCAAGTCCACCGCAAAAGTTTTCAGGTTGCGGTTGTTCACGCCGATGAGCGACGGGGAAATTTTCAGCGCACGATTCAGTTCTTCCTCATCATGAACTTCGACTAGCACAGCCAGCCCGGCTTCAATGGCGAGTAAATGGAATTTTGCCAGTTGCTCGTCGGTCAAAATGGCGACGATGAGCAGAATTGCGTCCGCGCCCCATTCGATGGCTTCGAGAATCTGGCGCTCATCAATGATGAAATCCTTGCGCAGTAGCGGCAGTTTCACGGCGGCGCGGATCTGGCGGAGATAATCTAGCGAGCCTTGGAAAAACTTTTCGTCCGTCAAAACGGACAGGCAGCTTGCGCCGGCAGCTTCGTATTCTTTGGCGATGCGCACGGGATCAAAGTCTTTGCAGATGACGCCCATGGATGGTGACGCTTTTTTTACTTCCGCGATGAGGGCGATGCGTGATGCGTGATGCGTGATGCGAGTGCCGCGAGAAAATCGCGCGACTCCCCGCGTTCGAGCATCGCATCGCGCAAATCGCCGGCGGCGATGAGGCGCGCGGGCAGTTGCGCGACTTCGCGTTTCTTTTGTTCAACGATTTTATCGAGAATGTTCATGGTTGGATTGGGGAAACATTCAACATTCAACATTCAACTCCCAACGCTCAAGGGAGCTGCCTGCCGGAATTGTCTTCGATGTTCGGCGTTGAATGTTGAGCGTTGAATGTTTCATTCCTCCTCATCCTTCACACCCTGCATTCGTTTGAGCGGGCAGCCGGCGCGGAGCCAGGCGTTCACGAACGGATCGAGCGCGCCGTCCATCACCGCCTGCACGTCGCTGGACTGTTCGCCGGTTCGCAAATCTTTCACCATGCGATACGGCTGGAAAACGTAGCTGCGAATCTGGTTGCCCCACGAGATGCTGCCTTTGTCGCCGTAGAAACGTTCCATCTCGCCTTTCGCCTGATCGAGCTTGAGCGCGTAAAGTTTGGAGATCAACATCGCCATGGCGGTCGCCTCGTTCTGCACCTGGCTGCGCTGCGCTTGCGAGGCGGCGACGAGGCCGGAGGGGATGTGCGTCAGGCGCACGGCGGTTTCCACCTTGTTCACGTTCTGTCCGCCTTTGCCGCCGGAGCGGTAGGTGTCGCGGCGGATTTCAGTTTTCGGAATCACGATGTCGGTTTCAACGAGGTCGCTCAATTCGGCGACGGTGTCCACGCTGGAAAAACTTGTGTGGCGGCGCTTGTTGGAATCGAACGGCGAGATGCGCACGAGCCGGTGCACGCCGCGCTCGGCCTTGCAAAAGCCATAGGCGTTCTCGCCCTCGACGCGGAAGGTCACGCTTTTCAAACCGGCGGAATCACCGGCGAGCGCGTCGGTGACCTCCCATTTCCAGCCGCGCAGATCGAACCAGCGGCCATACATGCGCGAGAGCATTTCCGCCCAGTCCTGCGATTCGGTGCCGCCCGCGCCGGAGTTGATGGTGAAGATGCAGTTGCATTTGTCATGCGGGCCGCTCAAGAAAGTTTTCAGCTCGAACGTGTCCAGCTCCGCAAATAATTTTTTCACGTCCGCCGCCATCTCGGCCTCGTGTTTCACCTGCGAAGCTTCCGGTTCGGCGGCGGCGAGTTCGAGCATGACCTGGAGGTCTTCGACGTGTTTGCCGAAGCGGGCGAGGGGTTCGAGCTTGCCGCGGATGTCGTTCGTCTCGTTGATGACTTTCTGCGCGGCCTCCTGGTTGTTCCAGAAAGTTTCGCCGGTCATCAGGGACTCGAGTTCGGCGAAGCGGTGGTTCAATTTGGCGACGTCAAAGAAACCTCCGCAGGTGGGTGACCTTGTCGGCGGCGGTGGCGATCTGGGGACGGACGATGTCGAACATTGTCGCAGAATAAAGAATTCAAGAGCCAGAATCCAGAAGGGAAATACGGACGGCAGAACAGCCGAATTAACGCAAAGACGCAAAGGTGCCAAGGCGCGAGGATTGGGAGTAATTGAATGGATCGCCTGTGGGTGATGCGGCTTCTATCAATCGCTTGCCTCCAACTTCCTGCCCTTTGCGCCTTTGCTTCTTGGCGTCTTTGCGTTGAATGCCGGTGCAATGTTTACAATTCATCTTCGCGCTCGGTGTAAAACAGTTTGAAAGCGCGGGGATAATCGGCTTCCGGCACGAAGACTTCGGCGAGACGGTTCAGGTCGCCGTCGTCGGGCGCGGCGGGGTCCACGAACGACTGCGTGGCGGCGATGCCGTGTTTCTCCAGCATCATGACGAGCATCTCGGTGTTGATGACCGGGCCGGTGTAGAACAATTTCATGCGGGGAATTAAACCACGGATGGACACGGATGAACACGGATTACGGAATCGCGAGGCGGTTGGTGGCAGAGAAGTTTTGTCGGAGCCATTTTGTCAGATTGGAATTGCTAAATGTCTGAACGTCGCCATCGGCAAGGACAATATTGCCTGCGAATTGGTGACGTGCTGCCGACCATGAAACAGGAGTGTTCGATGAAATTTCGATTAAGCCGGATTTTACAGGGATCCCACTGGTTTCGAAATTGTCGTCACCCGACAATATGCTTTGAGGACTGCCTATATTCCCATTCAAGCCGACAAAGTAGCTGATGTGCCCCACAAGTTCCGCCGAAAAATTTGTAGCAGCCGGCTGACGTTTTGTGTCTTGCGGACAAATCAAAACTTTCGGCGTGGAAAGTTCGTTGCTCATCACAAAGAAATTGATCCAAGCATTTCTCCCATTATTGAATTCCATGGTGCCGCCATTGGTCACAGTCGTTTCAAAAGGGTATTTGTCGTTATTGTCCCCAGACCAGATTCTGCTGGAGAGTCCGATTTGCTTGAGATTATTGACGCAATTAATTCTTTGTCCGCCGCGGTGATACGTCAGCGCCGGCAAAAAAACTGCCAGCAGAATTGCCAGCACGGAAAGAATCACCAACACCTCAAATACTGTCAGCGCGTGGTTTCGTTGTTTTGTGCAGCGTGGTTTCATGCAGTTCTACTTTAGCAGAACAGATGCCGCGTGGTTTTCAAGGGGTTTCGCCATTTTCCGTCCGCCAGAAGCGTCAGCTTCACGCGGTTTGGCGTGAGCCTCACGCGGCGGGCTTGGCCGTCCGGTTCCCTCTCCCCTCCGAGGGGAGAGATTCCATGAGCCGCGCAGGCGCACGATTTGTGCTCCTGAACCGGAGCGGAACGCCGATCTCCCGATCGGCCAGTTTCCAGTGGGGAACAGCAACAGGCCGATCAGGAGATCGGCGTTCCGGTTCATGGGCAGGGCTGGGGTGAGAGGTGCGGCTTGGCCAGAAATCCCGCCAAGCATCCGTCCGTCCCTTGCGGGTCATCAGCTCATGCCAGATTTCCAACCGGATCGCCGCCGACTTTCTGCGCCGGGTTATCCACCTTGAAAATTTGGATGGTGGATCCCGCCGTCGTCGTGGAAAAAATCATCGTCAACACCGGCGGCGCGAAACCGAGCCAGCTCGGCCCGCCGGAAAGTTTTCACCATTGACCGGCAAAGCTTTCCTGCCGCGCAGGCAATTTGTATCTTTAATTTCAAAATGAAACTCGGACTCGGACTTTACCGGCATCAACTCAACGCGGAGCATTACCGCTTCGCGAAACAATGCGGCTGCACGCATCTCGTCATTCATCTCGTGGATTATTTCCGTTCGTCGCGCAGCAACCGGGCTGGTGACCAGCCGTGCGGCGATGATTCCGGCTGGGGTTTGGCCGGCGACCCGGACAAGTTGTGGACGTTTGAAGAACTCGTCGCCATCAGAAAAGAAATCAACGACCACGGCCTCGAACTGGAGGCGGTCGAAAACTTCGACCCCGCGCACTGGCACGACGTGTTGCTCGACGGCCCGAAGAAAAATCAGCAGATCGAAAATCTCAAGACCATCATCCGCAACGTCGGCCAGGCGGGCATCCCGGTTTTCGGCTACAACTTTTCCATTGCCGGGGTCGCGGGACGCGTGAAGGGAAAATTCGCGCGCGGTGATGCCGAAGCCGTCGGCATGGACGGCCCGCTCGATAAGCCGCTGCCCGCCGGCATGGCTTGGAACATGGTTTACGACCAAAACGCCGCGCCGGGAAATGTTCCATCCGCCACGCACGAACAGCTTTGGTCGCGCCTGAAATTTTTTCTCGATGAACTGGTTCCCGTCGCCGAGGAGGCCGGGGTCACCCTCGCCGCGCATCCCGACGATCCACCGCTGCCATTCGTCCGCGCCCAACCGCGCCTGGTCTGGCAGCCACAGCTTTACCAGCGGCTGATTGACCTGAAGCCCAGCCCGCGCAATGCGCTGGAATTCTGCGTCGGCACGATTGCGGAAATGCAGGACGGCGACGTTTACGACGCGGTGGAAACTTACAGCCGCCAGCAAAAACTCGGTTACGTCCACCTGCGAAACGTCCGCGGCAAGGTGCCGCACTACAGGGAAACCTTCATTGACGACGGCGAGGTGGATGTGCTGCGCGTGCTGCGGATACTCAAGAAAAACAATTTCACCGGCGTCATCATCCCCGATCACGCGCCGCAGATGAGTTGCGCCGCGCCGTGGCACGCGGGCATGGCCTACGCGCTGGGATTTTTGCAAGCCAGCCTGAAAATCATAGGCCGCGAACCCGCACAATCTGCCCAAGCATGATGTCAATGTGTGCGGGTGGTCAAACCGTGCAAAAACCAGCCGGCTGCTCCCGCGCTGTGCTTAACTTTTCCCGCAACTGCAGTTGGCAGAAACGCACCTGTCGAAATCCGGGACGCCAAAGAAGAGTTGGTTAACTTCAGCGAAATGTCACTTTCGCCTTGTCCCTCCGTTTTGTGCCTCGTGTGCCTTTTTGTGGCAATTCGACTGCGGCCTTTTTTGCTCACTCGCGCGACAGCAGGCGGACCGGCCCCAGCAATCCCGAGATTGGTTTGCCACGGTAGTTGGAGGGGATCGTCTGATAATGATTCGCGAGGGTGTTGTAAACCAGCACCTCGACCGTGTTGTCGCCGCGTTTTAAAAATCCGGTGACATCCACGCGCCACGGCGGCGCGACTCGCACGCCGACTTTTTTGCCATTCACATGAACCTCCGCAGTCGCCACCACACGTCCCAAGTCGAGCGCGGTTTTTGCGTTGGCCTCTTCCTTGGTAAGCGTGAAGCGGGTGGAGTAACGCACGCCGCCTGAATAGTTGGTGAGGATTCCCATTTGCGACCAGTCGCCCAACGCCATCATGCCCTGGCCATCCGTCTCAACCATCACCGGCTCGGGAATCACCGCGCCGCTGCTGAAACCGGTCTTGGGTTGGACGCGCAACGCCACCATCGCCGCGCGCGTCGCCGATTTCTTCGCGGCAAACCTCCCCTGCCCTGCATCCGTCATCGGTTCGCCATCGAGCCACGCTTCGACCTCACCCGCCGCGTGGACACGAATCGCGGTGATGCCCGGCGCGGAGAGAAAGCGAAACCATTCGGCAGGTTGCCGACCGGCGGACACATCGAAAGGAATCACTCCCGCATCACCATACCAACTCATCGCCAGAGGTTGATTGGTTTGCGGCAACGGCACGCCTTGCTGTCGCATCACAAAATGACCGCGGCCGCCGTGATCGTAACGCACCAAGACCGAATTCACGCCAGCTTGTAGCGACACGGCCTCGGCGAGATCGTTGACCGGCGCGCCGTTCACATACACAGCGGCGGGAGTGATGATGGGCGAGCTGTGGCTCGCATCCTTTGGAGCATCGTGACTGACGACAATGGACGCCTTCGTCGGCTGCGCCACGGTTGCGCTCGTCCACAAATAATAGCGACTGCCATTGGTTTCATCCACGTAACGAGATTCATTCAGGCCGCCGATTTTCTTTCCCAAACAGAGGAAGTCATCCGTCACCGTGCGCTTGAGACCGTGATAGCCTTGGTGGCCTGAATCCCCTTCCTTGCCGTAGCGCCAGGAAAAATCATACGTTTGCCAAGTCAGTGTCCTGCCCGCGACTGTGACCGGCACGGCGGGATCAACCGTCTTGAGCTTGGATAATTCTAAATCGAGTGGTGCGGCATCCACGTCGTTGGGAACTGGACCGAGCACATAGAACTGCGCGCCGAATCCATTCAATTTCTTTTCCCAAGTCTGGTCATCCGTTGCGGGCGACATCGCGGTCTTCGCCAACGCCACTGTCTCCCGCGTCCAAGCAAAGCGCCGCGCTTCGAGTCCGATCTGCTTGTTATCGGCAGTGACCGGCATTCGGAAATCGCCGTGGGAATTATCCATCGTGGGCACGAATGCCACGCTCCATTCATCCGGCAAGAACTTCACTTTCTCGGGACGCGCATCTTTCGGCGGAGGATTGACGTGTTTTTTTCCCGGCGTGAAAACCACCACTTGCGCTTCGTTGGTTTGCAGCGGCAGTTGAACCTGCGTGCCCGTGACCGTCTCGGCCATCACGCGCAACGGAGTTGTCGTGCCAGTCCACGCGTCCCAAAGTTCAACCGCTCCTTTCGCGCGGAACTCCACGACCGAATCCGGTTTGGCGTCCATGACCATATAGACATCGCGGGGACCGGTTTTGCGATGCAACGCGCGCACGGTCTGATCCACGCCGCGCACGTCCGGCACGAACGCCGCCCGAATGGCTTCCACTGCATCAGCCGCCTGCGTGAAGCGGTGGGCGGGCTTGAAGGCGCGTTGATTCATCGCCGTGAGTTCAACGTCATCGCGACCCGCGCGGTCGGAGGCGATGGGCAACACACCCACGTTATAGACATGACCGCCCGCTTGAGCAAAGGCGGCGGCCTTCTCAATGCTCGGCCAGCGCACGGCATTCATGTCCGCAAACACCAGCGCCTGATACGAAGCGCCGGCGTCCTTCACGATCAGGCGACCGTTCTCAACTTTTGCCCGCGCGAGCGAATCATTGTCAATGAACTCGAAGTTGATGCCAGCGGCCATGAGGCGGGTGCCGAGATCGAAAGCTGTCTTCTTCGCCTTCTCACCATCCTTGTCGCCATTCATTTCCGCTTCATAAGGTGCGACCGGATAAACCACAGCAACATCAGCCACGAAATGTCCCTGACTTAGAAGATAGGAGAGCCGTTCGAAGTAACGCAGGAAGTTATCCATGTGCGCCCAATACGGCATCCGGAAATGATAGTCCGGCGGCGCCCATTCCCAGTAAGAACCATACGTCGTGTAGTAAAGCCCGTGGAGATTCAGGAGCGTGCAACCGTAAAGATAATTCTCGCGCGTGGCGAACATCAGCAGTTCGGGCGCGGCACCCCAGCCCAGACTGTGATAGCCCTCCAGC
>JAYVCM010000140.1:0-2616 GCA_043749955.1 Limisphaerales bacterium
CAGATGGCGGAGAACCACGTCGTCGGCGCGCCCTGCGGCATCATGGATCAGATTGCCGTCACCAGCGGGCGTCAGGAAAAGCTCACGCACATCCTTTGCCGCCCCGGCTCGATTGTCGGCGAGGTGGAGATTCCGCCCGGCACCGGCTTCGTGGGCATCAACTCGATGGTGCGACATTCCGTGGCCGGCAACGCCTACGGCAACGTCCGCATCGGCGCGTTCATGGGCAAAAAAATCATCAACGAACTCCGCGCCAAAACCGGCCGCGCCGCGCTGAACTATCTCACGGAAATTTCTCCCGCTGAATTTACGGGAGAATATGAAAAGGAAATTCCCGAAGCCATTCTCGGCTCGGACTTCCTCGCGAAATACAAAACGCACGACGACCCGGTGACGACGGTGCAGCCGGATGCGACCTACCGCGTCGTCGGCCCCGCGCGCCATCCCATCGCGGAAAACGAGCGCGTGCTGAAATTTATCGCCGCCCTCAACGCCGCCAAAACCGGCGACGAACCGGCCCTCGTGACCGCTGGCGAGTTGATGTATGCCGCGCATGAAAGCTACCGCGACAACTGCCGCCTCTCCGTGCCGGAGGTGAATTTCCTCGTCGAAGCCGTCCGCAAACGCGGGCCGGAACTCGGGCTTTACGGCGCAAAGATCACCGGCGGCGGCACCGGCGGCACCGTGGCCGTCTTTGGAAAAATTGCCGCGCTCAAAGAGCACATTCCGCAGATCGCCATCGAGTATTCGCGGCGCGTCGGCGAGATGCCGGACATTTTTGAAGGCACGTCGCCCGGCGCGATCGAGTTCGGCGCCAAGCGCTACGGCTTCGGCCCGAATGGGTGGAAGCGGTTCGACGTGTGAAAAGAAAATGAACATTCAACATCCAACATCCAACAACGAACATCCAATGGGCGGAGAGTCTTGCGCCAGCGATTCGATGTTGGATGTTGGATGTTGGATGTTGGATGTTTCCTTGTTTTCAAAATGATTTCTGTTCGCAAAGCGGTCATCCCCATCGCCGGCCTCGGCACACGGCATTTTCCCGCGTCGCACGCGGTGAAAAAAGAGATGTTCCCCGTGGTCGGCCCGGACGGCATCGCGCGGGCGCTGTTTCATTATCACCTGCTGGAACTTGACGCAGCGGGCATCGAGGAAATCTGCCTCATCGTCCAGCCCGGCGAAGACCAAATGGTGCGCGATTATTTGCGCGGCCCGGATGCCAATTATTTGAAGCGGTTGGAAAAATATCCCGCGCTGCTGCACGAGGCAGAACAGATGAAAAAGTTTTCCGGGCGCGTGACGTTCGCCGTGCAGCACCAGCAGGAAGGCTACGGCCACGCCGTTTTCCAGACGAAAATTTTTGCCGACGGCGAAATGGTTCTGCTCGGCCTCGGCGACCATTTGTTTCGCGGCAAACCCGTTGCCTCTTCTCCCTCTCCCCCACCGGGGGAGAGGGCCGGGGTGAGGGGGCCGGACGCGGTTGCGCTTTCTCTTGCAGCGAGTCCAGCCACCGGAGCGCCCCCTCACCCTGCCCTCTCCCCCGCTGGGGGAGAGGGTGGCGCTCTGGCGGGCGAGAGAGCTTCGGCGAGCGCCAAGATTATTTCTCCCTATCAAGAACTCGCGGACATGGCGCACGTTTCCGGCGGCCAAAGCGTTTCCGCCGTGAACCGGATTTCGGCAGATGAATTGAAAGGCTACGGCACCATCGCCGGCACGCGGCGCGTGGAAAATTCCCGGCTGATTGACGTTTCGCTCATCATCGAAAAACCCGCCGTCGCTGTCGCGCAGGAAAAATTACACGTCAACAACCTGCCCGCCGGGACGTGGCTCGGCTGGTTCGGGATGCACCTGCTCGCGCCCTCGATCTACGAAATCCTCGGCGAGATGATCCGCGACAACGTGCGCGACCACGGCGAATTCCAGCTCACGCGCGCCCAGGAAATCCAGCGGCAGCGCCACGGCTATCTGGCGCTGGAGATGACCGGCGCGGAGCGTTTTGACTTCGGCGTGCCGGACGATTTTGTCCGCAGCGTGCAGGCGTTCCGCCATTCACCATGATTTTATTGCGATTTTTAACTTGCGGCGGCCCCCTGCATGGCTTAATTAAGCGCATCGAAAGAATCAGCCAGAAGACCGCTTTGATGCACAACATCACCGTTCAGTCCCAACCAGTGAGGGTCGCTTGAGCCGCCCTTATACCCCGCGCAATTCCTCCCCCGCGTCGTTCATCCGCGTCAACGGAAAAATCCGTGCCCGCGAAGTCCGCGTCATCGGCGTGGATAACAAGCAGCTCGGCGTCATCCAGCTCTCCGACGCGATCAACCTCGCGCGGCAGCACGCCGTGGATCTCGTCGAGATTTCGCCCAACGCCGTGCCGCCCGTCTGCCGGCTCGTGGACTTCGGCAAGTTCCGCTACGAACTCGCCAAGAAGGAAAAAGATTCCCGCAAGCACCAGCACGCCTCGATCGTGAAGGAAGTCCAGTTGAGTCCGCGCATTGATCCGCATGATCTCGGCATCAAGACCGCGCACGCCATTGATTTTCTTTGCGAAGACATGAAGGTGAAGGTCGCGCTGAAATTTCGCGGCCGCGAAAACGCCCACACCGAGGTCGG
>JAYVCM010000141.1:0-3268 GCA_043749955.1 Limisphaerales bacterium
CTTACCAGCCGCCAGTTCCGAGAACACCGGGCTGGTAAGCCCGGTGAACCGGCAGGCTGGTAAGCCTGCCCTACAACCAAATCTGACCGGCGAAGGCGTCATGGGCACGCCGCAATACATGTCGCCGGAGCAGATCACCGCGCCGGGCGAGGTGGATCACCGCGCGGACATTTACGCGCTGGGCGTGGTGTTTTACCAGATGCTCACCGGCGAACTGCCCGGCAAAAAACTCGAAGCGCCGTCCAAGAAAGTGCAGATAGATGTGCGCCTCGATGAAATTGTTTTGCGTGCGCTGGAAAAAAATCCCGAACTCCGCTACCAGCAAGTCAGCGAGGTGAAGACGTGCGTGGAGACGATTGCGGCGACACCCAATGAAAGTAGGAGACGAGGTGACGAGTCTCAAACTGAAAAGCCCGACGCCCAAGAAAACAAAAGTCAGAGCCTCCTCACGTCGGCTGCTACGAATCAAGGGGCGCGGTTTTCGCGCACGGCCATCGTGGGAGCGTTTTGGGCGGCGCTTTTTTTAATGGTGTTAATTCCGCAAGTGGGTTTGGGGCTTTGGTTCAGTGGCTCTGTCGGGAATGCCGAACGCGCGACTAGACAGTTGATCTGCGGCTGGGAAACAATTTTGCTGCTGGTCACAGGCCTGCCAGGAATTTTCGGCACGACGATTCTCGGCTGGCTGGCCGTTTCGCAAATCCGCCGCTCGGCGGGGAAAATTTACGGACTGTGGCTGGCGGTGTTTGACGGTTTATTTTTCCCGCTGCTGGTGCTGGATGTTTTTATCTTTGGGTTGGTATTTCTGATCATCAAGTTTTTGGTTGTCGGTCACCCGGGAGATATGCTGGTCATCGGTGCTCAACTCGGATTCTTCTTCGCCCTGTGGTTGTGCGTGGCAACAGTTATTTCGGTGGTGGTGGACTGGCTCATCATCCGCCGCGTCTGGCGCGCGGTGAACGATACCTGCAAAACCACTGCCTTACCCGGCATCGAATCATGGCTCGATCTCATGGACAAAGGCGATTACGCGCAAAGCTGGGAGGCGGGGTCGCGCAGTTTTCGCTGGGCGGTCACCAAGGGCGATTGGATGGAGGCATTGGAAAAAGTCAGGCGTCCGCTGGGCAAAATCATTTCCCGCAAATTGATTTCAACAAAATATTCCGCGCTGGGATACCGCTGCGATACGAAGTTTGAATCGTCGTTCGACGGGCTGAAGTCCACGGCGGAAACGCTGGTCTTCACCCGGCAATGGAACGGCGAATGGAAACCCGCCGGCTATCTCATCGGCCACATCGCCCGCCAGAGTCAAGCACTCCGGCGGCTTAAGAAAATTTTCTTCTTCATGGTGCCGGCGGCCATCCTCTTCACGCTGATTGTCCGCGCCTATTTTCTCCAACCGTTCCATGTCGCAGGCGGAGGAGTGGAGCCGGAAATTCCGATTGGCAGCCGGATTCTGGTGTGGAAATTTCACCCGCACATTGCGCCCGGCGACATCATCGCGCACTGGCACGATTATCAAGTCTGGGTCTCGCGTGTCGTGAGCGCGGACGCTTCCGGCGTGATCATCAACCGCAATGGCCAGCCGGACGAAACCATCCCCAACGCGACCGTGCTTGGCAAAGTGGTGAGCGTTTATTGGCGTGCTTCGGGACGGGCCGCAGTGACCAGCGCGGAATTCCGCTGCCGTGTTTTTGAGGCGGACGCGCCGCTGGTGGATAAATGGATTCCGACCAATCACCGTCGTGCCGTCGTGGTGCCGGCGCATGAAACAACATTGCGGGATAACGAAGGTGGCGGCAGCCAAAGCATCGGCGACTTTTCCGTGTCCATGCATGGCGAAAAAACCACCGACGCGCAGGTCGCTGAAATTGACCAGGCAACACTCAAGACGTTGCTGGCTGGCATCGCCGAAAAACCCGGCTTGCTGGCAGACCAGACACGGGAAGTCGAATCCGTCTGGTGGCATCCGGGGCTTGCAGAGACTTGGGTCTACAGCCGGTCGGCGTTTGACGCGCCGGATGGCAGTGGCAGTGGGCTGGGCTTTCTCGGTTTTCGTCAAAAGGATGGGTATGGTGAAATCCGCATTGCCGACCGCGTGAACCACAGCCTAGATCTGCCCGGACGCGGCACGGTGGATTTACATGCGAAGCTTTTCTACGAGGGGAAAATCCCGCAGACCGGCGCGCTGGCTTTTCTCGTTCCATTTATTCGGAAGGACGATTCGACGCACTATCTCTTGATCGTTTATGAATTTGGCAATTCATCAACTGCGAACGCAACTTCATCCGCCGCGCAAAACCTTTCCTTCGGCCCGGTGGTGGAGCGGGTGCTCACCAACTATTCGGCGCTGGATTTAAGTTCCGGCCAGATGAAAGTCCTGCCGGATGACTTCGCCCAAATGAAGCGTTGGGACGGCAACGGGCTCAACGTGGACAAAAAGGAATTCGCGATTGGCGGTTACTTGGGCGCAGTGGAAGTGGACATCGCCTATGTGGCCGATGAGGGGATTTATGGACTGATTCGCAACTTGAACGTTCTGCAACATAATCAATGGGAGAGCTTCACCTCCGAGCAATTGGCCATCGCCTTGCACGTCTCCGACGGTAGCCATCCCTCGCCGGTGAGATTCGGCGGGTCAACTCCGCAGGACGAACTAACCAACTACACTTATGGTTTCATGACCAGCGCCGGCCAGCTTGGTCTATTGCAAATCACCGGCTTCACCGAGAACCCGCGCGGCATGAAGATCCGTTACAAGCTGGTGCAAAAATCAATTTCCCAATTACCAATTACCGAAAGCAGTCTAATCGGTGATTGGCAGTTCGATGTGCACCGCACCATCATGGTGTTAAATCCGAGTCATGTGTATCGGTTGAGAGCTGACGATGGACGCACCACCTTTGGCGAGTGGAGGCTGGAGGGAAGTCGGCTCATTACCATTGGTCAAGCGTGGATGAATGGTGCAAATGCAATAAAAGTTGCGGTCACTAATGATACCCAAATCAAAGAGCTCACCGACTCTCGGATGGTTTTACAAAATTGGGGAGGGCCAGCCACAACTTTAACTCGTGTCCCGAGCCAACCATGAAGTTTGTGTCTGCGTTTCAATTCGTGTCGCGCCAAATAAATTTCTGTTTTGTAGGAGACGAGGTGACGAGTCTCAAATCAAAAAGAAAAGTTAGAGCCTCCTCACGTCGTCTCCTACAATTTTTGACATGACCTCCGAACATTCCACCCCCGCTTCAAGCGCGCCGGGCGACATCTTCGC
>JAYVCM010000142.1:0-6771 GCA_043749955.1 Limisphaerales bacterium
GGTCACGGGGTCGAGCGCGAGGTTGAATTGATCTTCCCAGCGGAATTCAAAGCGCGCCTTGGAGATGGCGTTGTCGCGGTATTGCGCGCCGGGATGGCCTTTGGCCAGGTCTGCCGCGTGCGCCGCGATCTTGTAGGTGATGACGCCGTCTTTCACGTCCTTCTTGTTCGGCAGGCCGAGGTGTTCCTTGGGCGTGACGTAGCAGAGCATCGCGCAGCCAATGGCCAGTGCGGCCCGCACCCAGCCGGTCATCGCCGCACCGATGCCGCTGGTGATGCGGTCGTAGCCGGGCGCGATGAACAGTTTCATTTCGGGAAAAATCTTAACGCCCGGTTGCAACAATTGCAACCCAACGCTCCTTGAACATTCGATGAAAAACAAATGCCGCGCGCTTAAAAAATTGTGCGCCGCGAGTTAACCGAAACCGCTCTTGCCAGCACCGCCAGCCACGCCAGCCCGACCCCGCCCACACCCGCACCGACACCGCATCCGCAAAAACAAATTCGGAAAACGCAAAGCGGCCTTTCCCGCGCGGCGGGAGAGGCCGTTTTTTTATGCGCTGAAGACTGAACTTTCAGGCTTGGCATTCACGGTTCAAAATACCAATCTTTGGTCGCTTATGAAACGGGCATACATCAGCTTCGATTACGACAACGACAGCGACCTGAAAGTGTTGCTCGTCGGGCAATCGAATCATCCGGACACGGATTTTGCAATCGCTGATTGGTCGATCAAAGAAGCGATTTCATACGGCTGGAAAGACAAAGCTCGAACCCGCATCAAAGGCTGTGATGTTGTCATCGTGATTTGCGGCGAATACACGAACACAGCAACTGGTGTTTCGGCAGAGCTTCAAATAGCACAAGAGGTAGGGACGTCATATTTTCTCCTCAACGGCCGCAGTGATAAAACTTGCGTTAAACCTATCGCTGCAAAATCTACGGATAGTATTTACAAGTGGACGTGGGACAATCTCAAGCTGCTGGTCAATGGCGGAAGATGATTCCAGTGTGCAACAAATGACGACGACTTGAGCTGTGCTATAAAGTAAATGCTGCGTTTCGGTGTGTGCGAAGAAAGCCTCTCAATTCATCCACAACGGCTAGTTCCATTTCTTCCATCAATTGCAGTTTTTTGTGTTGGTCATTTGTTTGCTCGAAACACAAAAGTGACCGGCTCACCTTGCCGCGATAATCGCGATAACGCTCAATGTCCTTTGTGATTCCCAAACCGTCCTGAATCGTGCGCAGTGCGACGCCAACAATCGCAATTGCGAGCGTCGCAAGACCAAGATAAGGAGTAAGGCTTGGCTTGAACTCAAAGTAACGATTCACAATCACACCGACGGAGCAAAGCAGCGCGGCGATGAAACAGAATGACCCGCCTCCCCGGATTGCCGATTCCTGCCGGAGCAGCGGCCATTTGAGGAATTGCCAAGGAGGACGGGCGGTGGATTCGGAAAGTTTGTGCGTTGCGTAATCGTATTGGTGGTTGAAACGCAGACGGCGATAAACCTCAAACACATGATTCAAAGCCGGACTGTTTTTGCTGAAACTTGTGGCGGGTTGAAGCAGCCAGTCGCTTGAAAAATTTGGATCACTCATCAATGAATCCATTCTCGAATCAAGTTTCCCGACGAAATCCTGCAGGAATTCATCAAACCATTTTTTCCGCTCCGCTTTGAATTTTTCCAAAGCTGCGGCAGTCGGTTGACCGAGCAATGCCTCAATCTCGCTGCCCTTGCGAACTAGCAATTGGAACTGCCACTGGCGAAGCCGCTCCGTCATGAACCGGCTTTCCAGCCAGCGTTTTCTCCACGGACCAAGCCACAAACTGCCGCCAGCTACCAATGCAGCGCCTAATCCGCAAAATTCAAAAATGATGGTCAATGCCTCTTCGCATTTCAGGTGATGCCACAAGGGTTCTGTCGCTCCGCTTAAGAGTGCAATCGTGCCGAAAGCAACTGCCAGAAATCCCAGCCAACGCACCCACGCCCGCGCTTTGTTCGCTTCTTTTTCATAGGTTGCAAACGTGTTCCGCAGTTCTGGATGATCGAGAAGATGAAATGCTTCCGGGAACTGGCTTTTGGCATATTCCAAATCTCCCGGGTTTGTTAGGAGGTCGTCATTGAAAACTCGTCCGCCCATCAGCGGTTTGGAAGACACGGTAAAATTTGGGACGCTTGAGTTCATGTGGTTAGTTCACGATTGGGCGCAGAAATAATTCCAACCACGGAATGCCAGCGGTTTGCGTTGTCCATCGTCAAGCCAGACGCCTTGTCCTGCCTCGACGTGCCCGACGATTTCAAGCGGATGTCCAAAGTGAGTTGTAGCACGTTCGCTCGACCATTGCCCACGAATTGTTCCGACAAGAGAGAAGTCAGCTCCGCCGTTGAAAACAAACTCAAATGGGCGCACGCCGATTATTTGACTCACGTTTTCTACGACAGACGGAATCTTCAACATCGAACCATGAACGACGAAAGCGCATTTGCTGGCATCACTTAATTCGCTAAGGGACTGCCCGATTCCGTCGGTGTTGTCCATGCACGCACCGCACTGTCCACTAGCACCAAGCGCTTGGCCGAGGGACAACATCGGCTCTAAATCCGTGAATTGCTGCCGTAGGAGCTTCAATGAATCAGATGAGAGTTGAGATTCCAACTTTCCTAGGAAAACATGAAATGCTGCCGGGGTCAGCCCCAATGGTCGGCTAATGAAGATGCTGTCGCCGGGGATTGATCCGCGCCGAGAGAGCACACGCCCGCGCGAGGCTTTGCCAATTGATGTTGCACTGATGCTAAGTTCACACGCATTGGTGATGTCGCCCCCAAGAACGGTCGCTCCATGTCGGTCAGCACAACTACCAAAACCACGGCACAAGGCGCGCACATCCTCATACGCGATGTCGTTTGGCAAGCCGAGATTGAGTAGAAGTCCGACAGCTTGACCACCGCAAGCCGCGATGTCGCTGAGATTAAGGCGGGCGAGATAGTCACCTAAACCGTGGAAGTCGAGAATTCCAAGCTTGAACGCGGTTAGATCACTTGGAACACGGTCGGTTGAAAGTAAAACAACCTCGTCTCCAAACGCCACCATCGCACAATCATCACCGACTCCAGATGGGTCATCTGCGCCATTGAAGAATGGTTTGATGAAGTCGCGAATCAGCGCCTTCTCACCAACTTCAGATAATTTTTTTTGCGACGGATTCATGGCTGCTTCTTCCACTGGTTGATGGACTTCAGTGCTTCGCCAAGGACGGCGCGAAGGGTTTCGTCATTGGCGTTTCTCAGAGGTAGGCCATTTGGAATAACTGTTTTCTTTCCACGCCAGTCTTCATTCATCTGACCCCAGTCCCACTTTGGGACTCCGTTCAACGTGTCTCTCTCATCAACGCCGACGGCAACAACTGGAATATCTTTTGCGCGGCCATGCATCGCGCCGACCTCAATGTTGATGCAACTTGTGCCGTCAATCGCTCGCTCCAGATAATCCGTTGAGATGACCGCCAGCACAGACTCGGCATCGCCGACTAACTGCGAACTATTCCCTTCTGGTGTTTGGCCAGTCCCATCAAACGGTCGCAGAAAGAGCCAATAGCGGTGTTTCTGTAGATAAAGCGCGCGAGCGATCCGAATCACTGTCGGGAAATCTTTGGAGCAATATGAAATGCTGATGGCTCTGTCATTGCTAAAACCTGGAAAATCACTCTTGCTTCGGGTGTCGGTCGGGCAAGCGAGCCCGCGTCTGGCGTCTTCCCAAGCAACAAGCGGGAACATTGACCCATTTGCGATTGCCTGTTCGGCAGCGGGCCAGCGCCCGCCGTGCTTTTCTCGCGGCAGGAAGAGATGATAACCGTCTCTCACCAGCATCGCAGAATTCTTCCCGGAGAATAATGGCGAGAATGCTCCTGCACTATCTTCAAGAGGCATTAAGTCAGCAATTTTGGATGTCAATTCTTGACGCACAAAGACGCTGTTCACGCGATACAACTGATGATGCCCGCGATCCGATAGAAGATCGAAGAACAAATCGTTGGGGAGTTCTTCAGTGATGCCAGCCACGACAGAGGACGAATCTCGCTTCAATACACGACATTCGTAATTAAGTGTTCCGCGAAGAAGGAGTGTTCTGGCGTTCTGGCGGTAAGGTTGAAGATTTGCCACATCAAGCCGCTCGATTCGATCCATCAGGGAGTGATCATCCAAAGCCATAAATCCGTCGTGTGTTAAATTGGGTTCGAGATTTACCGCTTTGAAAGCGGCTTCAGCTTCAGGGCGATCCCAACGGCCTTCCAAAACAGTCTTGAGAAGAACTTGCCTAAATCTGACATCGGCGGAGCTGTAAACAAACGTCCATAGACGCATTCGCGTGCTGAGAAAATCAGCGGCGGGCCGTGGGTCGTTGACGATTACCTTGCCGGGTTCGTAGCCGATAATGCTCTCCAATACAGTGCTTGGCCGACTAAGACTACCAATTGTAACCGACGCGTCGCGATAAACGTAATCAATGCGATCTGCGTCAATCACACCGTCAACCATCTGTAGCAGAGCGAAAAGCGCGGTCGTTCCGGCAGGCGCTCCGTCGCCGGTCATGAGGAAGGCCAAGAACTCAAGGTTGTATCCCGCAAATCCTCCCTTAAGTTCTGAGTCGCGCATATCTTTAGCGAGAGAAAAAACAGAAAACACCTTCTTGATAGTCCATTTATTTGGCGACGCCTTTGGTAAATCATTGACCAAGCTTTTCACATCGGCTGCGACCGGGGCAAAATATAGACTTCTCATTTTTTGGAACGGCAGTTCGCCTACGTCTTGATAAAGCGCCGCAAGTAGCAGATGGCAATGAACCATCTCCTGCGCATCATTGAATGTTTGAACCGCCCCGGAATAGTGTTGTTTTACCTCATCAAAAATGGCCTCCGAAAGTCCGCTTGGAAGCACTTGTCGGAACAGTTTGTTCATTACCAACATTGTGCCAATCGCGTGCGAGAACCGTGTGTGCGTGGCTGAAAAAAAACTGACCGACGTGTGACCAAGTTGGCTAATCCTTTTTAGCCGAGCCAGCGCTTTTGAGGATAGCGCGGACTTGAGCGCTGGATGAAATCGCTTTGGCAGTTCTTTCAACGCGACTCGTCCGTGAATCGTGTCGTAAAAATAGCCAAAATCTTCAGCAGCGGGCGTTGAATTTATGTCAGGCATGGCTCGTGAGTTTGTCCAAATACGAGAGCGATGGGACAGGGCTTTGATGACGGCGATATTTTCCGCCGTATTGCACGCGGCGTCCATACGTGCGCCAGAATGTAACCTGCCCGATCAACATTCCCGGATAAACACGGACAGTATGCACAACATGAATCTGAAGTGTCCACTGATTGATTGAACCCAAGTCGATTAAATCTGCGGTGATGTCGATGAAAATGCCCAGCCTGCCGACTGACGAACGTCCTCGAATAATCGGCACATGACGGTTGCTGCCCATCGTTTCCTCTGTGTTTATGAGATAAACTCGATCTGGTTGGAGCACCATGCCGCTCTTTGGGATTGTGAAAGTTCGCGTCTTGTTTTCTTTCGCCGCGTCCAGCGTTTTGCCGGTGTAAACGCAACACCGATTACCAAGCCGGAAGTCATAGGAGTTCGGTGCAAGCTGACGCTTCCGAAACGGGCGAATCACAATTTCCCCTTGTTCGACAGCAAACTCAATTTGTGGGCCAGTGAGTATCATCGTGCTTTTCGAGTGATGCTGCGGTCGCGATTCCCGACCGGCTGCGAATCACGATGGTATCGGCCAGCGTAGTGGTAGGAACTGCTGTCGTCAGTCAACCAGAACGAAACCTGTCCAATCTTCATCCTCGGATAAATCCGCACCGGCTGAACCACCGTCAACTCAAGCGTCCAGTGCGAACAGCTACCGAGGTGGCCGAGGTCTGCGGTGACATTCAGAAATATCCCAAGCCTGCCAATTGAAGAACGTCCAAGAAGCAGCGTCACGTATCGGTCACTTCCAATTCGTTCGAGCGTAGCGCCCAAATAAACCTTGCCGGGTTTTAGAACATAGCCCCCTGCTGGCAACGAGATTTTTCGCGAACGTTTTCCGCCATGACCCAGAACCAGCACTGAATCAGCGAGGTGATAGTTGTAGCTGTTAGGATTGAGGTCAGTTTCGTCGAACGGCTCAAGCGCAACATCGCCGCTCCTGACGGCTGACTTAATCGCTGGGCCTGTGAGAATCATGTTGCGTTCGGAATGTTCACGCCTTCGCGTAAAGCTCATTTCCTTTTTCGGCAAACTCTTTGGACTTTTCTTCCATCCCCTTTTTCAACGCCTCTTCCTCGGCGATGCCTTGCTCCGCCGCATATTTCCGCACGTCTTCCGTTATCTTCATGCTGCAAAAGTGCGGGCCGCACATGGAACAGAAATGAGCCGTCTTCGCGCCGTCTTGCGGCAGGGTTTCATCATGGAATTCTCTGGCCGTCACCGGATCAAGCGACAGGTTGAACTGGTCTTCCCACCTGAACTCGAATCTGGCTTTGGAAATTGCGTTGTCGCGGTATTGCGCGCCCGGATGTCCCTTCGCCAAATCCGCCGCGTGCGCCGCAATTTTGTAGGTAATCACACCATCCTTGACATCTTTTTTGTTGGGCAATCCTAAATGCTCTTTCGGGGTCACATAGCACAGCATCGCGCAGCCATACCAGCCGATCATCGCCGCGCCGATGCCGCTGGTGATGTGGTCGTAGCCGGGCGCGATGTCGGTGGTGAGCGGCCCGAGC
>JAYVCM010000143.1:0-9750 GCA_043749955.1 Limisphaerales bacterium
CGGACAAAATCTCCCGCCCGCATTTGCAGCCCGCGATTGCACGCGCGGAATTTTTCGTTTAGCTTCGCGCCATGTCGTTTCTGGGCAGGTTCATCTGGCACACGCTGGCGGCGGTGATTTTCATCGCGGTCGCCGGCTGCTCACCTCCGGAGCCGGGCCAGTTGGCGGAGGAGAAGGAGCCGCATTTCGTCCTTGGCAACAACCGCTTCAACGCGATGGATTATGCCGGCGCGATCGAGGCGTTTCAGCAGTCGCTCGAAGTGAATCCACATTCGGCCCAGGCGCACTATCGGCTCGCGCAGTTGTTTGACACGAAGGAACCGCAGGATCCGGCGGCGGCGGTTTTTCACTACCAGGAATTTTTACGGCTGAACCCCGGGGCCGACAACCCCGACATCATCCGGCAGCGCATCAACACCTGCAAACAGCAGCTCGCCGCCGACGTGCTCCAGATGCCCAGCGCGCCGATCACGTTAAGACAGCTCGAGGAGCTCACGGAAACCAACCGGCAGTTGCAGGCGCAGGTGGACCGGTTGAACGAAACGGTGCGGAAGTGGAACGCCTATTACGCCAGCCAGCAGGCGGCGGCAAAATCGAATCCCCCGACGCCGCCAGATCACCTCATCTCCAGCCAGTCGCCGGACGACATGACCACGCCGCCGACTCCGCCGACGAAGCCCGCGCCCGCCAAGCCCAAGCCTGTCGTCAAACCGCGCACCCACATCGTCGCGGCCCGTGAAACGCTGGCCAGCATCGCGCGCCAGCACGGGGTGAGCATCACCGCGTTGCAGGCGGCGAACCCGGGCGTCACCCCGAAAAAATTGCGCGTCGGCCAGTCGTTGAACCTGCCGCCGATCTGAAGCAGCCTTGAAATTGCATGACCGCACGCCTGACATTTCTCGGCCTCATCGCGTTCTGGCTCACGATGAATGTGCTCCTCTGGCGGGCGGAGTTCGGTTCGCGCGGCGGCGACATGCCGGTGCCGTTTGAACTCGTCTGGCGCAAAATCCTCACCGCCCCGGACGCCTCGTCCTTGAGCGTCTATCAAAACGGCGAACGCATGGGCTACTGCGAATTTTCCACCAGCGTCGGCCAGCAGATGGCCACGCTGGAGGAGGACAAGCTGCCGCCGGAAGGCCTCGTCGCCCGCGCCGGCTACCAGATCCACCTCGCCGGCAACGTCTCGTTCGGCGACTTCACCAACCGGCTGAAATTCGACGGCAAGGTGCTCTTCACCGCCGCGCGCCGGTGGTCGGAGCTGACTTTGAAAATCTCCACCCGCCTCGCCAGCCTGGAAATCCATTCGCTCGCCACCAACCAGACCGCCCACGTCCGGATCACCAGCGACACCGGCGTGCTGGAACGCGACCTGACTTTCGCCGAGCTGGAAAATCCCGGCGCCATCGTCCGCGCCTTTGCCGGAAATTTTGCCGACGTGCTGCTCGGCATGGTGGACCTGCCGGACTTCACCCCCGCCGCCGACGCGCAAAAAATCCGGTGGGACGCCCGCCGCACCCGCGTCAAGATCGGTTCCGAAGCGGTGCCGGTCTATCGCCTCGAAACCACCGCGCTCGGCTACTCCGTGGCCGTGGACGTCAGCACGCTCGGCGAAATTTTGCGCGTCACCCTGCCCGGCAGCATCACCGCCCGCATTGATGAATGGAGCCGCCCATGATTGAACTGGATCGCCTCGTAAAAAACTTCGGCGACCTCGTGGCCGTCAATGATGTCACCCTGAAAATCGGGCGCGGCGAATTTTTTGCCCTGCTCGGCCCCAACGCCGCCGGCAAAACCACGATGATCAAACTGCTCACGGGCCTGATGAAACCCACGGCCGGATCCGCGCGCATCTGCGGCTTTGACATCCAGTCGCAGCCGCTCGAAGCGCGCCGCCGGCTCGCCTACATCCCGGATTTTCCGTTCCTCTATGACAAGCTCACCCCCTGGGAATTTTTCCGCTTCACCGGACAGCTATTTCAACTTGATGCCGCGCGCATCGAAAAAAACTCGCAGGAACTGGTCGCCCGCTTTCACCTTGCCGAATTTGCCGACCGCGCGCTGGAGGGGCTTTCGCACGGCACGCGCCAGCGCGTCGCCATCGTTTCCGCGCTGCTGCACGACCCGGAAGTTTTTGTGATTGATGAGCCGATGGTCGGCCTCGACCCGCAGCACGCGCGCATTGTGAAGGATGTCTTAAAGGAACGTTCGCTGGCCGGCATGACCGTGCTGGTCTCCACGCATCAGTTGAGCATCGCCGAGGAAATGGCCGACCGCATCGGCATCATCAACGAGGGAAAACTCATCGCCGTCGGCACCCGCGATGAACTGCGGCGGCAAAGCGGCCTGTCCGGCGCGCTGGAGGAAATTTTTCTCTCGCTGACGGCGGCCCCGGCAGTGACAATGGATTCCGAACCGGTCCGCAACTAATTTTTCCCGTCCAGGAAAGTCAGCTTCACGCCTTCCTTCGGCTTGGAAAAACTGTCGAGCAACGTCGGTGCGTTCGCAGGCGCGGGAGAAATTTCTTTTTTCACTGCCACTTTTTCCGGTGCGAGCGCGGAACGCAACGCGCCTTCGACAAGTTGCGCGCAATGGATTTTCATCGGCGGCAGCGGGCCGAGTTCGCCGGCGAGTTCTTCGGTCTTGAGCGCGAGCGCTTCCTCGGCGGTCTTGCCACGGATCAATTCCGTCGCCAGACTCGCAACCGCGATGGCTGTCTCGCAGCCGAAAGATTGGAACGTCGCGCGGTCAATGACCTTCTTGCCGTCCTGCTGCTTGAACTTCACCCACAGCCGCAACATCTCGCCGCAATCGGCGTTGCCGACCGTGCCGATGGAATCCGCGCCCGCCATCTCGCCCATGTTCTGAGGATTGGCGAGCGCGGCTTGAATTCGTTTTTGTAAATCTTCGGTCATTTTTAAGAGTGGTAATAAAAAAAGGAGAGTCAGCGTGCTGACTCTCCTTTAATTACCAAACTTACTGTTTAATCGCAAAGAAACTATTCGACGTCTTCTTTAGGAAAAAAACACTGCCCACCAAAACCATTGAATTGCGCCCCAAAGGGCACTCAATATTGGCATAATCTTTTAATTGGATTTCAAGGATCACAACAACTACAGCTAGCCACTCAACTAGCTAAGCCGTGCAATATCATCTGTCATACCGCCATACCGCAATTTACAAAAAGAGGTTATCACAATACCCAAATTCGTCAAGACGGCCCACATCCAATCAATACCTCGGCACGTTGCGGTCAATTTCATCCGACCACGCGGTGATTCCGCTGGTGACCGGCTTGAGGCAGAATTCCCCGGTTGCATCGTTGCGAACTCCGAACTAAAATGCGGCCATGAGCGTGACACTGGATGTATCAGACGATTTCGCCCGGCGATTGGAAACCCAACCGCAGGCGGCAGAAGCGGAACTGCATCTCGAACTGGCCGTCGCGCTCTACCGGTCGGGCAGCCTGCCGGTGGGCCGCGCCGCCCATACCGCCGGCATCAGCGAGGAGCGGTTCTCGGAAATCCTGCGCCAACGTCGCGTGCCAATGCCTTACACCATGAACGATCTGGAACACGACCTCGCGTATGCCAGCGGTCGTCGTTGATTCTTCGGTGCTGATCACGCTCGCGGCCGGCGGGCAATTTCATCTGCTGCGGGAATTTTACTCCACGATTCACATTCCGCCGGAGGTCTGGAAAGAAACCACCGCACCGTCCAAAACTTTCGGCGTTCACGAGGTGCAATGCGCCAAGGCAGAAGGCTGGCTGCGGGTGCAATCGCCGCAGGATCTGGCACGCGTCGCCGCCTTGCCGTTCAATCTGGAACCCGGCGAAACCGAGGCGCTCGCGCTCGCGCTGGAACTGGCCGGTGCGCTGCTGCTCGTGGACGACGCGCAGGGCCGGAAAGCGGCGGCGGCTTTGGGCCTCGCCTACACCGGCACGCTGGGCGTGCTCTTGCGGGCCAAAGTTGAAGGGAAAATTTCCGCGTTGCGGCCCGTGCTCGACTTGCTGGCCACGCGGACGACTTTTTGGTTAAGCCCGGCGGTCAAGTCTGCTGTTCTGAAGCAAGCCGGCGAGGGTTGATCACTACTTCGCCGCTCCGTTTCAATACCTCGGCACATTCCGGTCAATCTCGTCCGACCACGCGGTGATACCGCTTCACGGGATCAATTCGCTGAAAGAAATTTCAAAACCCGGCGACCATCCCGGGCAGCGTGAGCAGCAAAGAACTTCAACTTGTTTTTCCCGCAAGCGGGTCGCCCAGCAGCCACGCGATGGCGGGTTGCCAGCGCAACGGTTTGGGCAGCGGCGAACGTGGCGGCCGCGTGTCGAACGTGAGCAGCAGCGGAACGGCACCACGATGCTCCGCCGCTGCGGCCGTGAGCGCGCGGACTTCGCGTTCGTAAGTGGCGGGGTCGCTGACATCGGCGCAGACTTGAATCAAAGTCGTGCCGCCTTCGGGATGGCGCGCAAAGAAATCCACCTCATGACCATCGCGGGTGCGAACGTAGTCAGTTTCACAGCCGCGCCGTTCCAGTTCGAGGAACACAGCGGTTTCGAGGGCATGGCCAAGATTGGCGCGGCCAGTCCGTTCGTAAAGCGAGATCAGGCCGGGGTCAATCGGATAAGCCTTGCGCGGATTGACCATGCGTTGACGTTCGGAGGCGGTGTGCATGGAAATGGTGCGCACCAGAAAGGCGTCCTCCAAATGGGCCAGATAATCGTGCAACGTGTTTTTCCCGACGGCCAGGCCCTGGGATTTGAGCGTGTCGAAAAATTTCTGCACGCTGAACGTCCCGGCGGGATTGCCGAGCAGATGACGTTGCAGCCAGCGCAATGCCGCCGGATTGGTGACGTTGTGCCGCTCGATCACGTCGCGCAAGATGGCCACGTCCACATAGGTGCGGAGGAGGCTGGCCCGGTCGCGCGCCGGAACGCCTTGTGATTCGGGAAACCCGCCCTCGGCGAGATAGGCGCGAAAATATTTTTCGAGCGTCGAGCGGCCGGCCTTGGGCAAATCCGTCCACGCGGACAGGGGTTCCGTGCCCCGGTGGCGCAAGGTTTCCCGCAAACTGAACGGATGCACCAGGACTTCCATCGCCCGCCCGCGCATGGCGGTGGCCACTTCGCGGCTCAACAGGCGGGCGGAGGATCCGGACAGAAACAGTTCCACTTTTTCCGTGTCGAGCAGACGCCGGACGAACGTTTCCCAACCGGGCACGCCCTGAATTTCGTCGAGAAAGAAAGTGACCCGCTTGGTATCGCGGTGTTCCGGATGCAGGCTGAAGTATTCTTCAACGACCAGTTGAAGTTCCTGCGCCGTCAGCTCCGCCAGCCGTTCATCCTCGAAATTAAAATACAAGAGGGCGTCGCGCGGGGTGCCCGCCTTGAGCCGGTCGGCCAGACATTGCCAGAGGAACGTGGTCTTGCCGCTGCGCCGCATGCCGATCACGGCCATCACCTTGCCCTTGAGGCCGGGCAGATGCACATCCCGCCGGGTGTGGGCCGGCACGGGCGCGGCCAGCGCATCCGTTATTTTCTGCCGGATGACCTGGTTCAGTTGTCTTTCCATGAGAGACATAATAATCAAATCATGTCTTTTTGAAAAGGACAAAAGCCGCAAGCGTTCAACTTGAGTGCGACGGACTAACGTCGTGCCCGACAGTTAAATTCTCCGCCCTCAATACCTCGGCACGTTGCGGTCAATCTTATCCGACCACGCCGTGATGGCGCCTTTGCATGTGGCGTCGGCCACCTTGGCTGACGTAGAGCCGTGACTTCCAGCCCGGCGGAAAAAATCTCACGCAAAACGAGGCGCTTGAAATTTTCGTGAGTCATAAATCTTGCGAGCGTTTTTTCCGGGCGGCAAGATGCCCGCCCTCTACGGCAGGCAGGATGCCCGCCGCTACATCTCAATACCTCGGCACGTTCCGGTCAATTTCATCCGACCACGCGGTGATGCCGCCTGTGGGCGTAGCGTCGGCCATCTTGGCTGACGTAGAGCCGTGGCTTCTCCACCCTCCGCAGTAGGCTGCTACGGAGGACGGGCAGCCCGGCGGAAAAAATCTCACGCACAACGAGGCGCTTGAAATTTTCGTGAGCCATAAATCTTGCGGGCGTTTTTTCCGGGCGGCAAGATGCCCGCCCTCTACGGCAGGCAGGATGCCCGCCGCTACATCTCAATACCTCGGCACGTTGCGGTCAATTTCATCCGACCACGCGGTGATGCCGCCTTTGACGCTCTTGACGTATTTGAAACCCTGCTGCCGCAGAAAGCCCAGCGCCTTCATCGAGCGCACGCCGGCCTTGCAGTGCAGATAATACTGCGTGTTCGGATCCAGCTCGGTGAACCGGCTTTGCAATTCGCTCAACGGCAGCAATGGCACGCCCGCGACTTTCGCGATCTCGTATTCGTCTGGCTCGCGCACGTCCACGACCTTGATGCCGAGCGACGGATTGTCCAAAGCCTTCTTCATGTCCTGCACGGTGACTTCGTCGGGGTTGCCCACGTTTTCCGGCTCCGGCACGATGCCGCAGAACATTTCGTAATCAATCAACTCCTTGATGGTCGGCTGATCGCCGCAGATCGGACACGCCGGGTCGCGGCGCAATTTCAATTCGCGGAACTTCATGTCGAGCGCGTTGAACAACATCAAACGGCCCACGAGCAAATTGCCTTTGCCCAGCGCGAGCTTGAGAATTTCCGTCGCCTGGATGCAGCCGATGATGCCGGGCAACACGCCGAGCACGCCGCCTTCCGCACAACTCGGCACCATGCCGGGCGGCGGCGGTTCGGGATACAGACAGCGATAACACGGTCCGCCGAGATGCGGGGCAAACACGCTGGCCTGTCCCTCGAAACGAAAAATTGAGCCATAAACGTTCGGCTTCTTGAGCAGCACACACGCGTCGTTCGTCAGGTAGCGCGTGGGAAAATTATCCGTGCCGTCCACCACGATGTCGTAAGGCCGGATGAGATCGAGCGCGTTTTCGGATGAGATGCGCGTGTTGTGGATGACAACTTCGCAGTTCGGATTGATGCCGCGAATCGTTTCCTTGGCCGACTCGGCTTTGGAACGACCCACGTCCGCGTCCGTGTGGAGAATCTGCCGCTGTAGATTGGAATAATCCACCGTGTCGAAATCCACGATGCCGAGCTTGCCGATGCCGGCGGCGGCGAGATACATGGCGATGGGCGAGCCGAGGCCGCCCGCCCCGATGCACAGCACGCTGGTGGCTTTGATGCGTTTTTGTCCGGCCAGGCCGACTTCCGGCAGGATCAGGTGCCGCGAGTAGCGGCGGATTTCTTCATTGTTCAGTTCCATAATTCGAGTGGCACACAGTAGGGCAAAAACCGGATAAATCAAGCCGCGCAATTTCAACGGGCCTTTCGGGGCATTGGTGTCATGTCCTGAAGAGTTTGGAGTGGTATGATTGGGCGCGAGGCGAGTCGGGAGCGGTGGTGGCGAGGTCGTGATGTTCGGGGTTCGCGGATGACTCTTTGCGTCAGAAGATGGCGTGGCGGTGCGATTGTTCGCGAATAAGCTTGCTCTGTTGATGTGGCCCAAAAAATTATTTTAATGGCCATCACTCCATCTCCTTTGCCGGGCACTTCTTCCGAAGTGCGCCACCAGTTCCTTGAACCGCTGCGCGCCGTTTATCTTCACGCCACCACGATCCGAAAGTGTCCCGCCGAATCGGACTGGGACTGGTTGACCAAGGGCGTGGATCGCGTGCTCGCCAACGTGCGCAGCGGGCGCGATTTTCTTCAAACCTTCCAGATGTTTTGGCGTCGTGAGCTTCAGGTCGGGCCTTACTTTGAAACGCTCGCCCGACCCCGCTGCCGCAAGCCCTGCTCCAACTCCGCTCCCGCTATGCCAAACTTTAACTGCTCATACAGGACACCAATGTCTTGGCGGTTGATTGGCGTGGGTCTCATGGGGCGCAACCAGCCTGCCCGTGATCGAAACGACGGTCAAGTTCTCGAATCACCTCAGTTCTCGAATCACCTCGGTCATTTCGGCAAGAAGATTTACCGCATGAGATTCGGGACGGAGTTATCTCACGGGGTGAACCTCGGCTGCGGCATCCACCTCCGCACCCTACGGTGGGCCAGGCCGGCCATCCGAAGCGCTCGTGATGAGCAACTCGTTCATGAACCAGACGCTCGCGCAGATTGATTCCGGTGGCGTTGACATGCAGTGGTGGGGTTATACCCCATAGGAAAATCATGGCGGTCGCGTAACCTCTTCCTGAATGCCGAGGCAAGATTCATTTGCCGAAGCCGCCTCAAAAAAATAGAAATGAAACTGTCCTTAAAACCGCATCACCTGAAACGCTACAAGGACATCGCCCTGCTGTTCTGGAAGTATGGCACTTCGGATCTGGCCAAGGAATTTGCCAATGAAGTCGCGGGTGAAGACAAGACGCCTGTGGTCACCCGGCCCGGCCAGCCCGCGCCGGAAGACCTGGCGGACGACCTGGAAAAAATGGGGCCGACGTTCGTCAAATTTGGCCAGCTTCTGTCCAGCCGGCCCGACCTTTTGCCGGAACCATATCTGAAGGCGCTCGCGCGTTTGCAGGACAAGGTCAAACCGTTTCCTTACGAGCAGGTGGAGGAAATTGTCAGCAGCGAACTCGGCGTGCGCATCTCCAGGGCCTTTTCCTATTTTGAAGAAAAGCACATGGCGGCCGCGTCGCTCGGGCAGGTGCATCGCGCCGCTTTGCGCGACGGGCGGCCCGTGGTCGTGAAGGTGCAGCGCCCGGAAATCCGCAAACAGATCGCGGAAGATTTTGAAGTGCTTGAAGGGATCGCAGAATTTTTCGACGAACATACGGACATCGGCCGCCGCTATCGTTTCGGAAAAATTCTCGCCGAGTTCAAAACTTCCATCTTGCAGGAACTGGATTATCAACGCGAGGCGTCCAACCTGACCACGCTGGCCAACAACTTGAAGGAATTTCCGCATCTGCTCGTGCCGCTGCCCGTGCTCGATTTCAGTTCGCGCAGCGTGCTGACGATGGATTATGTCAGCGGCACAAAAATCACTGCGCTCAGCCCCATCGCGAAACTGGACATCAACGGCGATGTGCTGGCCGAGGAACTGTTCAAGGCGTATCTGAAACAGGTGTTGATTGACGGCTTTTTTCACGCCGACCCGCATCCCGGCAACGTTTTCCTCACGGACGACGGGCGCATCGCGTTGCTGGATCTGGGCATGACCGGACGGTTGAGCACAGGCATGCAGGAAAATCTGCTGCGGCTGCTGCTGGCCATCAGCGAAGGCAACGGCGATGAAACGGTGAAAATCATTCTGCACATCAGTGAAACGACGGATGATTTTGACGAGGCGGAGTTCACCAAAAAAGCGGCGGCCTTTGTTTCCGAACAGCGGGACCAGACGTTGAATCATCAGGACGTGGGCAAAGCCTTGATGGAAGTGTCCCGCACGGCGGCGCAGACCGGACTTTATGTGCCCACCGAACTGACGCTGCTGGGGAAAACTTTGCTGCAACTGGAGGAGGTCGGGAAAACTTTATGTCCGAAGTTCAATCCCAACGCCTCGGTGCGCCGGCATGTCGCTGAAATCATGACGACCCGGATGCGCAAAGCGGCGACGCCGGGAAATTTATTTGGGTCGTTCATGGAGATGAAGGATTTTGTGGGCGGCCTGCCGGGGCGCGTGAACCGGATTCTGGACGCGGTCGGCAATTCGGAACTGGAGGTGAACGTCAAAACTCCCGACGCGCG
>JAYVCM010000144.1:0-4529 GCA_043749955.1 Limisphaerales bacterium
ACTTTCTTGATGATCGCATCCGTCGTCACCGCCTGGGCCTCGGCTTCGTAGGTCAGGATGATGCGGTGGCGCAGCACGTCGGGGCCGATGCTTTTCACAATCGAAGCACCCGTTTCAAAACGGATTCAAGCTCCGCCATTTTGTCCGCAGGAAAGGCCGCGATGCGCCGCTCGATTTTTGAGATGTCCACCCCGGCGATGCCCAGCACGTTCACAACGGATTCCTGCCGGAGCCAGGCGGGTTTGGAAAAGCGGATTTCACATTCGCCGCCGCGAATTTCCGTGGTCATCGGCACGACCACGGACATATTACGCTGGCGGTCGGGATTGCTGACGGAAATCACCACGCAAGGCCGCACTTTGGCCGCCATGCCCAAGTCCACCACGACCACATCGCCACGGCTAAAGTTTGTCATAGTCCACGTCCGGCGCCGGCCCAAGTTTTTCCCAGGTGTCTGCGATGAGGTTGTCCATCGGCGATTCCAGTTCGCGCTGGCGTTCGATGAACTTCAAGTAATGCAGGACTTCGCGCGCCACCGTTTCGGGCTGGTGCTTGATTTCTTCAATCAACATTTCCTGTGCGCTCATGGTTCGATTATCGGTCAAAGCGGTTTTTTGGCAAGCGGCTTTGTCTTCACGGCACCGGCACCGCGTTGAAAACTTTCTTGTTGATCGCATCCGTCGTCACCGCCTGCGCCTCGGCTTCGCAGGTCAGGATGAGGCGGTGGCGCAGCACGTCGGGGCTGAATTCAGCCAACCATTTTGTTGTAGTCTTCATGCGTGCCAATCCAAACCCATTCATAGCCGCCACTGATTTTGTGGCCCAAGGCGCGGTAATGGTCGCCCACGCGGATGGAAAACCGTTCACCCTGACCGGCCAGTTTCTTGAAATCAAGCGAGGGATGACGCGGGTTATCTTGCCAGAGACGGTAATTTTTCACGGCCAGCCGCTGAATGTTTTCGGGCAGCTCCTGATAGTGCTTCCAAAACCGGCGCGTGGCGTGGGAGGTCATTGCTTGTCGGCAGGCCAGTCGTGAAGTGAACCGGCGGCGCGTTCGGCGGCGGCTTCATTGAACAGAAAATCCAGCTTGCCCGCTGCCGCGTCGCTGTCCATTTGCCGCTTCCAAAGGTCGTGGTAGCGTGCGCTGACCCACGAAGCCAGGCGGTCAAAGTCAGACGGTGCAAGCTGCTCGGCGGCCTGTTCGATTTCTTCCACGGTAGTCATGGTGTTTATTTAACGCTTCGCGCGGTTTTTCTCAAGCAGAGTTTCAATATGCGCCGGGCAGGTATTCGCCGAGTTTCTCGAAGTCCATGCCGCGCCCCTTGAAGCCGCTCAAAGACGCGCCGCCCATCGTGTCGTTCACGAGCCGGTTCGTGCGGACTTCGACGCGGCGGACGGATTCAAGCAGTTCGGTGACGGTCATGGGAAAATGAGTGCGAGGCAGAGAATAAGTTTGGGTTTCACTGGAATATTTCTATCGTGCATCAAACTCATGATCGCGACCGTCCTCAATGTAGTCAAAATGCAGCGTCTGGGTATTGACGATAAAATCAGTCCACGCAATGCGGCCCCACCACACGTTCACAAACAACAATTTTTCATTTATCCACGATGGCCTGACGCCAGCACTGATATGATTGGACAATTCGAGACGGATGCAATGATTCGTCTCACCGCCACGAAAAATGGAAATTCGCGTCACCCACGGGCCTTCGCGGGTGGTGTCCGGTTCTTCGGCGGCAAACCATCGGACACCAAATTTTGATTTGGTTTTGGGTAATCCGGTCAATTTTTGCCATTGTTCCGGTGTAAAGCAAATGCGCTCAGCCTTGATCTGACGCAAACTATCCGGCGACGCTTTGGAATAGGTGACATCGTCCTGACGGGAAGATTGAGTGGTGGTAGAACAGCCAAACAAACCGCCGCTCAAAACGAGGGCGAGACAAAGAATGATTGTTAGTTTCATTTTTGTTTTTCAAACCGCGCAAGTATTGCTTGTGCTGCGGTCATCACGGTTGCAATTGCGATGCCAAGGACAGGCAGATAGACCGCCCGATCACCGATGGCGAGAATGGGCTGAAAGAAAGATAAATGTGTCGGCCAAACGCCAAAAACATAGATTCGATACATCATGAACCAAGACCAGCCGATGCAGGTGAGCACGACGACGCTCATAATGACATGGGTAACGCTGCGCGCCTTTCTTGTCAGCAACAACGTGACTGTCGCTGTGATGAACGCAAGGAGCGCCGGCACGATGCCCAAGAAAAAATTTTCAAAATTGAAACGAACGGGCCGGTATGCGGCGACAACTTTCCGCACTTCAAATGTTTTCAAATCTAGCCAGACACTGCCAGTTGTCTGATATTCAAGGCTGTTGAAATCCAGCCGCAATTTGCCGTTGCTCACTGCGATGTATTGTATCGAAATCGTTTGACTGCCCAAGTTGCCTGAGAAAAAAAAGCCGGGTTGAAAATATTTGCCCAAGCTGGTTGCCCCGAAAGTGGGTTCAAAAAACCACGCGCTGCTCGCACCCGTTGCCACACGACTAATCATCGCGTCCAAACTCTCGCCGGGCTGCGCCTGTTTGATCACGCTTTCTTGCCATTCAAATCTCTCGTCATGTATCAAACTGTCGCCATTGATAATTTCCGAGCCGGTTTCAATAAACAAATTGGTATAGGTCAGGTAATTTGTAGAAGCGGTCTGGCCGGCTTTTGCGAACACGTTCGTTTCAACGTTGCCATCGCGCCCCCAGCCGATCCAAACGTCTCGGGTCGCCGGATCAATAAAGGCAATGGCTGGAACCTCAAACGGCTTGTGCTGGTTCGTCGAAACCTTGGTTGACCCAACCGCGTAAATGGCGGACTTGGCATCGAGGGCAACGACTTCGCCCGATGCCCGGTATAAGACAATTTTTGTATCTGTCCAGGGTGTTTTCAGTTCCTTCACCCATGTTCCTTGTGGGACTGTCATTCGCTGCACTGCTGGTTGATGCGGTTCGCTTTGGGAAAACCAATCGGCAAAGCTTGAGTTTGAAAAAAACGCAATCCCAAAACCGCCGCCCAAAACGAGCGCGAGGCAGAAAATTATTTTTGTTTTTTTCACGGAACGGGAACGGCATTAAAAACTTTCTTAATGATCGCATCCGTCGTCACCGCCTGCGCCTCGGCTTCGTAGGTCAGGATGATGCGGTGGCGCAGCACGTCGGGGCCGATGCTTTTCACGTCCTCGGGAATCACATAATCGCGGCCTTGCAGCAGCGCCCACGCCTTGGCGGCGAGTGTCAGGAAAATCGTCGCGCGCGGCGACGCGCCGAACTGGATGAAATGTTTTATGTCCAATTTGAAATCCTGCGGCTTGCGCGTGGCAAAAACAATTTTCACGATGTAATCGCGGATCTTGTCGTCCACGTGGATTTGATCCACGAGCTTGCGCGTCGCCAGAATTTCATCGAGCGAGACGACGGGTTTCACCGGCTGTTCCGGGCTGGTGAAAGCCATGCGATCCAGAATTTTCCGCTCCTCCGCCTCGTTCGGATAATCGAGGATCACCTTGAACATAAAGCGATCCACCTGCGCTTCGGGCAATGGATACGTGCCTTCCTGATCAATGGGGTTTTCCGTGGCGAGCACGAGAAACGGCGACGGCAGCTTCATCGTCTCGCCGCCGAGCGTGACCTGACGCTCCTGCATGGCTTCGAGCAGCGCGCTCTGGACTTTCGCCGGCGCGCGGTTGATTTCGTCGGCGAGGACGAAGTTGGCGAAGATCGGCCCGCGCGTGACGTGATACTTGCCATCCTGCGGATTGTAAATCAACGTGCCGAGAATGTCGGCAGGCAGCAGGTCGGGCGTGAACTGGATGCGCCGGAAATCCGCCTGCACCGCAGTCGCGAGCGTGCGGACGGAAAGTGTTTTCGCCAAACCCGGCACGCCTTCGAGCAAAACGTGGCCGTTGGCGAGCAGGCCGACGAGGAGGCGCTCGACAAGTTGTTCCTGGCCGACGATGACGTGGGCGATTTCTTCCCGCAGCTTGCGGATCCAGGCGGTGGTTTGCGCGACTTGTTCTTTCAACGGTGTGCTCATGCGGCGTGAATCTATGTCGTGCCGCGCACTGACTCAAGCGCGGGATTGGTAATTCCGCCGGGCGGGGTGCATCTGGACCCCGTTCTTAACCGAATCCATGCAGTTGAACTGGGGCCGGAGCGCGGCATTTATGCCGCTTCACCATGCGAATTGCCGGCGGCACCGGATTCATTTGAACACCCCATTTAGTGCGGGCGTTGAAGCGGCATAAATGCCGCGCTCCGGCCGCCGTTCAACTGCATGGATTCGGCTTAAACCCAAAGTTTTCGGGTGGAACTGGACCGGCAAGATGCCTGTCCCACCACGCTGCGGCCAACTTCCGTCAAAGACATCCCTCACTTTTCAGCTCTGCTATTGAAAGTTCCGGCGGCTTCTGAAATCATATCCCGGCGGGCCTGTAGCTCAATGGTTAGAGCAGAGCACTCATAATGCTTTGGTTCTCGG
>JAYVCM010000145.1:0-2839 GCA_043749955.1 Limisphaerales bacterium
TCCCGATGAAACGATTCCCAGTTCCCAACACCTTGAGAATTCTCGTCGCCGGAGCATTGGTGGTTTGCACCAATGTTTTCGGCGCGGAGAACATTCAACAGCTCGACAGCGGTTGGGAATTTTACCAAGGCTCGCTGGGCAGCACTTGGGAAATCTGGCGCGGTGACAAGGCGACGGACAACGTCAACTGGACGCCCGTCACGCTGCCGCATTGCTTCAACGCGCGCGATTCGGTTGATCCGGACGTGCGCTACTATCAGGGACCGGGCTGGTATCGCACGCATCTCAAGGTGGCGAATCCCTTTCCGAACGGCCGCACGTTATTGCACTTCGATGGCGCGGGGCAGAAGTCGCAGGTGTTCGTCGGGATGAAAAAAGTAGGCGAACATCTTGGTGGCTATGATCAATGGGATGTGGATATCACTGACGCGGTCGCCAAAGAAACCGAAGTGCCGATCGCGGTGATGTGCGACAACTCGCGTGATGCCGAGAGCATTCCGTCCGACTTGAGCGACTTCAATCGCTACGGCGGAATCTACCGTCACGTCAGTCTCCTTTACGTCCCGGCGCTTTCGCTGGAGCGCGTTCATGTCGAGCCGACGCTTGGCGCGGACGGCAAGGCCAGCGTGAAAATTCTTGGGCGACTTTACAATCCGGCGGCGTTGAAAGATGAAATGGAATTGAGCATTGAGGTTCGTGACGCAAACGGAAAGGCGATCCAGACCGCGACGCAAAAACTTCCGCCGTGGTCGGGCGAAAAAGAGATTGCCGCGTTTGAAATCGCCTCGCCGCAACTGTGGTCGCCGAAATCGCCCGCGCTATACACCTGCGCTGTCACGCTCAAATCAACGCAAGGCGAACAGTTGGTGACGGAGAAGTTTGGCGTGCGTTCCGTTGAGTGGGTTGAGCATGGGCCATTCAAGCTAAACGGCGAACGGTTGCTGCTGCGCGGCACGCATTATCACGAAGACCACGCCGGTGTTGCCGCCGCCGTGCCGGATGCCGTGGTGCGCCAGACGTTGCAGGCGATGAAAGACATGGGCGCGAACTTTGTGCGGCTCGGCCACTATCAGCAAGCGCCGCTCGTTTTGGAAATGTGCGATGAACTCGGTTTGCTCGCATGGGAGGAAATTCCATGGTGTCGCGGCGGGCTGGGCGGCGAGCGTTATCAGCAGCAGGCGCTCGCCATGCAGCAGGCGATGATTAATCAGCATTACAATCATCCGTCCATCATCCTGTGGGGACTCGGAAACGAAAACGACTGGCCGGGTGATTTTGAAACTTTCGACAAGGATGCGATTCACGCCTTCATGACAAAATTGAATTCGCAATCTCATCAGCTTGACCCGTCGCGGAAGACGGTGATTCGCCGCTGCGATTTTTGCAAAGATGTTCCCGACATTTATTCGCCGAGCATCTGGGCGGGCTGGTATGGCGGGCGTTACACCGAGTATCGCGCGTCGGTTGAGAAAGCGATCAAGGACACGCCGCATTTCATCCACGCGGAATACGGCGGCGACAGTCATGCGCGGCGTCATGCGGAAGAACCGGAAAAATTTCTCGGCGCGATCGCGACCGGGCAGGGGACGGCGGAAGTCGGCAAGGCTTACAAAGGCAACGGCGGCAAGGCGCGCGCCTCGAAGGACGGCGACTGGTCGGAGAGCTACATCATCAATCTCTTCGACTGGCATTTGAAGGAACAGGAGGCGATGACGAATCTCACCGGCGCGGCGATGTGGATTTTCAAGGACTTCGCCACGCCGCTGCGACCGGAAAATCCCGTGCCGCGCGTGAACCAGAAAGGCGTCACTGAACGCGATGGCACGCTGAAGGAAAGCTATTTTGTTTTCCAAAGCTACTGGGCGGAGCAGCCGATGATTCACATTTACGGTCACACCTGGCCGGTGCGCTGGGGAAAAGCCGGCGAGGAAAAACTGGTGAAAGTTTTTTCCAACTGCCGTGAGGTGGAGTTGTTCGTGAATGGCGTCTCAATGGGAACGAAACAGAGAAACGTCTCGGACTTTCCGGCGGCGGGTTTGCATTGGAATGTGAAACTAAATGAAGGCGCAAATGATTTGCGTGCCGTTGGCAAATCCGGCGGTGTTGAAGTTGCGGATCAAATTTCCATCGCGTATCAAACCGCGCCGTGGAGCAAGCCGGCGAAGCTGACGCTCGCGGAAATTTCGCGGAGCAACGGCGTCGTCACCATCGAAGCGCGCGTGGCTGACAAGGACGGCGTGCCCTGCCTCGACGCGGCGAACATTGTCCGCTTTGGCCTCACGGGCGACGGCAAGCTGCTCGACAACCTCGGCACGTCCACCGGTTCGCGCGTGGTGCAACTTTACAACGGCCGCGCGCAAATCAGCGTTGAGCTCGCTGGCCGTGCCGTTGCCAGCGTGGCGAGCGATGGTTTGCCGACCGTTTTTTTCAATCTCTCTGAAGCCAAATGAAAAATAAAATCCTATTCACGTTGTTGTTGGTTGCAGTGGGAACTTTTGCCCGCGCTGGCGAACTTTCGCCGCGCTATTTTGGCGCGAGTCCCGGTGCGCTGGAAAAAGTGAAGGCGCAACTCGCGGCCAACGATCCGTCGTTGCAGCGCGCATTGAAAAATTTGGTGGCCGATGCGGACGAGGCGTTGTCGGCCAAGCCGCCCTCGGTGGTGGACAAAAGCCAGATTCCGCCGAGCGGCGACAAGCATGATTACATGAGCGTCGCGCCTTATTACTGGCCTGACCCGGCGAAATCAAACGGGCTGCCTTACATCCGGCACGACGGGAAGGTGAATCCCGAAAGTCGCGTGGACGGTTATGACCATGGGCGGATGTCAGAGATGGGCAAC